>NZ_LR877185.1:3818984-4099791 GCF_903995135.1 Pseudoalteromonas sp. 3J6
AACAAAAAGACAAAAAAAGGCCATAAAGGCCTTTTTAAACAGGTACTCAGGTTTTTAATTAACCTGCTTTATTCGCCTCAAGCGCAGCGCTTAATGCGGCTGCTGGTTGGTAGCCTGGGATCATCGTGCCATCTTCTAAAATAATAGCCGGTGTACCACTAACACCAAAACTTTGGCCTAATTGGTAATGCTCTGCAACGGGTGCGCTACAATCTTTTACAATTTGTGTATCCGAGCCCGATTTAGCTTCAGTAAGTGCTTCTTGCTGATCTTTAGCACACCACACATTCATTAAATCAGCATAACCTGACCCCTGTAGGCCGCCACGTGGAAATGCGAGGTATTTAACCGTAATACCCGACTCAAGTAAGTCATCAAGCTCTCGGTGTAATTTACGACAGTAACCACAGCTAATATCTGTAAACACGGTAATGCTGTGTTTTTCTTCTGGCGCTTTATACACAATCATTGAATCTTCGTATTCTTTTAACCCTGATTGGCGCACACCATTAAGTGCTTGCTCGGTTAAATTATTACGGTTGTTTAAATCGATTAGCGTACCTTGCATTAAAAACTGACCGTCAGGGCTTGCATATAGCACCCCTTTATTGGTAATCAATTCTTTTAAGCCTGCAACCGGACTTGGGTTAATTTGTTTTACAGTTACTCCAAGCGCGGCAAATTTTGTCACGATAGGATCATTGGCATCGGGTGTTACTGCAACGCCATTAGCAAAAGCGCTCAAACTAGTGCACAACATGGCACCTGCTAACATTAATTTTTTCATAACGGGTTCTCTATCCTAAAAAATACTTATCTTATCGTGTCTATATGACCGGCTTAGTGACAAAAAAATTCGCTTAAGCACGAGGATGGTGCTCAGCATGCACCGATTTTAATCGCTCATTCGCTACATGCGTATAAATTTGGGTAGTTGATAGGTCGCTGTGGCCAAGCATCATCTGCACCACACGCAAGTCAGCCCCATGATTTAATAAATGCGTTGCAAATGCATGTCGCAAAGTATGAGGTGATAACGGCGACTCAACGGATGCCAAAATAGCATAGTGTTTAATCCGATGCCAAAAAGTTTGTCGTGTCATGCCTACCCCTCGTTTAGAAGGAAATACAAAATCGGTGGCGTGTTTTATCATTTGTGCGCGCCCGAGCTTTAAAAACTGCTCGAGCCAATACATAGCTTCTTCACCTAAAGGCACTAACCGCTCTTTGTTTCCTTTACCTTTTACAAACACCACAGCTTGGCGCAAATTTATTTGCTCCATTCTCAGCCCCACCAGCTCAGTTACCCGCAAGCCTGTTGCATACAAGAGCTCTAGCATGGCTTTGTCGCGCAGACCCATTGGTTCTTCTGTATTGGGGGCACTTAATAGCGCCTCTACTTCAGCCTCAGAAAGCGTTTTTGGTAACGACTGCCCCGCTTTAGGCTGAGCAATATTAACCATAGGTGAGTCGCTAATTATTTTTTCGCGTACAAAGTACTGATAAAAACGTTTTAATGCACTAATGCTGCGTGCAGTACTGCGTGGCTTTAGCCCTAAATCAACACGGTGTGCCAAGTAACTTTCAACATCTAAGCTGGTTACCGTCATTAAGTTTTCGCCTTTTAAAAATTGGCAAAACTTATCTAAGTCACTGCGATAAGCGCTCAGTGTGTTTTCACTTACGCCTTGCTCTAAATAGAGGCTATCAAGAAAGGTTTCTAAAAAGTCGCTATTGCTATTTAGCTCAGTGTTTTGTTCAGGTAAATCGTCAGATAGCGTTGTCACGTTGTGATCTCATGTTGGTAATACCACGGTAGAAGGTATCAATTAAAAATACCTTACGGTAAACTTAAGCCTATCATAACAGGCAATTACACAGTGATAAATACGATGCAGATTGGTTTATTTTTTGGTTCTACTACCTGCTATACCGAAATGGCGGCAGAAAAAATACGCGATATTATTGGCGCCGACATTGTCAGCTTACATAATATTAAAGACGAGCCGCTAAAAAACGCTGAGCAATATGACTTTATCATTTTTGGTATTTCTACGTGGGACTTTGGCGAAATTCAAGAAGATTGGGAATCAAAGTGGGACGACATAAAAGACGTTGACCTAAATGGTAAAACCATTGCCTTATTTGGGATGGGCGATCAGCAAGGGTATGGCCAATGGTTTCAAGACGCATTAGGCATGCTTCATGATGAAATAAATGCCCAAGCCATTACTCAACTTGGCTTTTGGCCTAACGACAGTAACTACGAATTTGAAGCGTCTAAAGCCCTTACCGAAGACGGTAAACAATTTGTTGGTTTAGCATTAGACGAAGATAGTCAGTACGAACTAAGCGACGAGCGTATTGCCACCTGGGTAGAACAAGTGATGACAGAGTACGCTGAAACTCTGTAACTATTTAGTATACAAACAGCGCTGCCATGCAGCGCTTTTTAACCCTTAATTACTCTACTTTTAACCAGTATTGGTTACGGTAAAAAAAGCCCACATAACCACGTACTTCTAACTGTTCACCATTTTGCTTTGGAGTTAGACGCACACTGTAGGTTTTACCATTATTTGGGTCGAGAATTTCACCGTCTTCCCAACTACCGTCACCTGCATAAGTTACATCTTCAATAATGGTCATGCCTAGCATCGGCTGATTCTTTTTATCACCGTTGCACTCGCTACAAAGCGCATCTTGCTTGGCTTTATTGAGTATTGTTTCAATTTTGCCAGTCAGTACGCCATCTTGTTCAGTAATGCGTACGTACGATTTTGCTTCTTTGGTGTCTTCATTAATGGTTTTCCAAAGCCCTACAGGACTCATATTTGCATGCGCACTATGGCTTATAAATAAAGCTGCAGCGAGAGTGCTTAGCAAAGTTAGTTTATTAAAGTTTTTCATTGAGTTGCTTTAATTTTAAATAGCGAATAAAACGATAATACCAGCTGATTTATAAACACACTATGAAATTACATAGCTAATTAGGTGCATGTAAAAAATAAAAACCAAGTGCGTTTTAACACACTTGGTTTTTAAATAATAATCACGTTTTAAAGTACATGATTAAAAGTGCATATTTAAAAGTCACGTACCTCTACACTTGAGCTATTAAATTCAAACATATTAATTTTGCCGCACTGGGCCATATGGTTAGTGCTTGCATATGGGGTGTTTGCTTGATTTATATCACCCTCCCACTCAGGGCCATTTTTTACAAATGCTTTGAGTTCAAACCAGCCGTTAACGGCTTTACTGCAATCCATATCAGCATCAAGCATCCAGTAGTGTTCGCCCCATATGTTAAGTGCTGTAACGCCAAAACCATCATTATCTACCGTTTTTTGCGCGCCATATTCACTAGGCCATATATTAGTAGTCCAATCCATCGCGGTACCTTGCGCCTCACTGCTTTGACCCTGCTCAATACCATACCAATCTAGGTAATTATCGTTTGCTTTCCAGGGCGAAGTGGTGTTGTTTTTTAAATTGTTGTGACGAATAGGCATGGCACATTCAATGTTCGTTGTTTGGCAGTTTCTACCAAGGTTTGCATTGGCATAAGTGTGATCTATTCCACCACGAACAAACATATCTTGCCCGCTTTGTGTTTGCGCATTGATAAAAACAACGGTTCTTTGCCAATCACCACCGTTATTAGGAAGCGAGCCTTGTAGTAATTTAGCATTTTTATGAATAGCCATGGCATCCCATGGCGCCACATTTAGATTAATAGTGCCGTTACTATTAACTGTAATAACCTGACCACTACAGCTTTTAGCATCACCCGAAAGCTCACCTTTTAATACGTTACAGTACTGCCCAGCAGCCATATCTGTTTGAACTGTTGCATTTAAAGTTGAGTCTTCTTTATTAATTGCCATATGGCCTGAGCTACCTCGCCCAAATGCAATCTGGTTATTGGTGTTATCCCACCAGTTTGTTACACCCCAGTTATCGGCAGTGTTATTTCTAAAATCAACACCACCAGCAATGTACGACCAACGATGCTCACACTTCCATTTGCTTGCAAAACATTCCAAGTTACCATTGTTGTGCACTGGCACACTTGGCCCACCTGCATCGGTATCACCATGAAAGTCATAACTCGACATGACTTTTGGGTACCCATACGGATACGCCAACATAAAGACGTTAGCTAGGTCGTATAAACGGCCATCTTCAAAAGTAATTACATTACCCGCACCACCATGCCCACGTTGGTTATCATGGTTATCAACAAATACCACAGCTGATGAACTTGGCATAAAACCCCAACCTTCACCAAAATTACTTAGCCACGCAAGCGAGCCATTTCTAAATGTATTACCAAGCTGTGTACTGTATTTAAACTCAGTAACTAAACCTGTACTTAAATACTCTGAAGCATCTACCGCTTCAGTACCTTGATCTATCACCTCATGAAACACCACTGGCGAGCCATTTATTTTAGCCATTAGACTTTGAATATCGCTTGCTGCAACATGCTTAGCAGCATCAAACCTAAAGCCTTTAACACCTAAAGCTTGCAGGTCATTAATATAGGCCGCTAACGTATTTTGCACATAAGTTGAAGCGGTATTTAAATCGGCAAGCCCTACCAGCTCGCAATGTTGCACACGATAGCGATTATTACCGTAATCTTCAGGGTTAATTGAGCAGCTTTGGTGAAAATCTTGTGGGCTGTAAATAGGATATTGTTTATTACCAAAGTTATTACCGGCGGTACCAGTACCATTGCCTGCAGCCATATGGTTTATTAGGGTATCAACATATATATCTACGCCTGCCGAATTACATCGATTAACCATATCTATAAACTGCGTCCGGTTCCCGCCACGGCTTTGCAGTTGGTAGCTCACAGGTTGGTAACGAGTCCACCATTGGTTACCTGTAATATGCTCGTTAGGCGGAGATACCTGTACAGCAGCATATCCTTTAGGCCCTAAAAACTGTTCACATTCTTGGGCTATATCTTGCCAGTTCCATTCAAATAAGTGCACAAATGTTGTAGGTGCAGCCATAGCTAAGCTTGGTAAAGTTAAGCCGAGGCTCAATCCTGCAGTGGTGATAATTTTATTCAGCTTCATAGTGTGTGTTCCAAGTGTTGAGCGAGTTAAACAACATACTCGACGTTATTTACAAGTGGTTAACACTAGTCTGGTGATTGATTAAATAAAAACTGAATACGTATGCATAATGGGTAAATTATCTTTCTTTTTAAATAACTAAGCTCAATTTATAGCTTACATCTTTAAATAAAATGCTTTGCAAAGCCCAACATAATCAGCTGTGTAGGTGTTGTTTTCTTCTTTTATGCAAAGCACTGTTTGTTGTAATTCTGTTTTGATTGAGCTAAAGCGCATTAAGCTGCGACTGAACACTTTACTCGGTGTAGTTTTTACTTTGCAATGCGCGTTTAAATACAGCCCTTGTTGCTGCGCCAAGGTTATAAATAACTGTGCCTCTTTGCTGGGTAAAATTAAATTAAAGTGTGCCTGTTTATGCGTTAAGCGTTTAAACGCAGCAATCAGTTCTGCAAAGCTTAAACCATCGGTATGGCGAGCGGCATTGCGTGCTTCATTATCACTTTTTAAACTGTGATTAAAATAAGGTGGATTAGATATAACACAATCAAATTTAGTCTCAGCCGCAAACTGCTGTACACACTGGTGATAAATACTAATGTCTGGCCAAGGGCTTTGCTGGCAATTTTGTACAGCTTGCTGGTAGGCGGCCTTATCAACCTCAACCGCACTCACCTTTAAATCTGGCGCTCGCTGTTTACACATTAACGCCAACAACCCCGTGCCTGTGCCAATATCTAATAACGAACTAGCATCGCTTAAATCAGCCCATGCCCCGAGTAAAATACCATCGGTAGAGACCTTCATGGCGCACTGGTCGTGCTCAACCTTAAATTGTTTAAATGCAAAACCAGACATTTTTTCACCTTTTCATTCACCAAGTAGATTTAAGTGCGTATAATTAACGGCAATTGTCCCCTATTTTTGACACTCTATGCAATTTTCTGAATTTGATCTTGATAATAAGCTACTCAATGCTATTAATAAAATGGGTTTTGAAACCCCTACTAGCATTCAACAACAAGCCATTCCTGAGGCGTTGCAAGGGCGTGATATTTTAGCGTCTGCACCGACAGGTACGGGTAAAACGGCGGCATTCTTAATTCCAGCAATTCAATATTTAATGGATTTCCCGCGTCGTGATCCGGGCTTTGCACGGGTATTAATTATGACCCCAACTCGCGAGCTTGCTTATCAAATTCATGAACAATGTGAGTTACTTGCAAAACAAACCCACTTAAAAATTGGGGTGGTTACCGGCGGTATTAATTACGGTACACACAAAGAAATTTTTGAAAATAATAACGACATTTTAATCGCCACACCTGGGCGTTTAATGGAGTATTTGGAAACTGAAAACTTCCACGCAGAAAACGTAGAAATGCTCATTCTTGATGAAGCCGACCGCATGCTCGACATGGGCTTTCGTAAAGAAATGCTGCGTATTTGTGATGAAGCTAAAAACCGTCGTCAGTGCTTTTTATTCTCAGCTACTCTTGAAGGTGACAGCGTAGAATTATTTGCAGAGCGTATTTTAAACGACCCGGCTCTACTTGAAGCCGAATCATCACGCAAAGAAAAAGCTAAAATACATCAATGGGTTCATTTAGCTGACGATTACCATCACAAGCTTGAGCTATTAGTTAACACCTTAAACGGCCCTGATGTTAGTAAAGCGATTGTGTTTGTAAAAACTCGTGAGCGCCTTGAAACCCTTATTGGTGAACTAACCAATAACGGCGTTAAAGCTGCGTGGCTACGTGGTGAAATGCCACAAGATAAACGCATGAAAGCGATGGAAAATTTCCACAGTGGCAAAACCCGCATTTTAGTCGCGACCGATGTAGCCGCGCGTGGTATTGATGTAGCTGATATAAGCCACGTAATTAACTTTGATATGCCTCGCACTGCAGATGTTTACGTACACCGTATTGGCCGTACAGGTCGCGCGGGTAAAAAAGGCATAGCAATTTCACTAATTGAAGCACACGATATTGGCATCCTTTACAAAGTAGAACGTTACATAGAGCAGAAGCTAAAACGCCGTGTATTTAAAGGATTAGAGCCAAAACATAAAGAAGCTAAGCCACCAGTTAAAAAGCGTAAAGATCCAGTAAAAATGAAAGCGAAGAAAAAAGCCAAAGCTAAGAAGAAAAAATAGCTCTAGCTTGAATATATTTGATTGAGCCGACGTTTGTCGGCTTTTTTGTGGCTTAAAAACAGTGAGTAAGCAATTCAGAGTAATATGTAAAAACTACTTAGCTGAATAACCACTTAATAAAATACCCAATTATTTCAAACAGTTAAATTTGGAATGAAACTTGTAACCCTAGTCAATATATGAGTATTAAAACGCCAAATAACGGCGATAATTTTTCAAAACACACTAAGGATATAGTTATGAGTCGCATTAAATTTACTATCGGTTTTATTTCGTTTTGTTGTTTATTTTTATTAGTCTCTGCTTTTAAAGTTAGTGCAGCAACGCATTTAGCGATAGTGAGTAGTGTGGCCACACAAGCTACTTTACAGCAATCTATTACTCATGAATTACGTACTAACCCAAACCTAGAATTAAAAAATTTAAACGTACAGGTTGAAAATGGCGACGTTGAACTCAAAGGCAAAGCTAATAGCGGTTTTGAACGTGCTCTTGCTCAAAAGTTTTTAGAAAATATGGATGGGGTTAAAGTCATTCGTAACAAAATTAGTGTTATTTAATACACCTCCTTCTTAACTTATTCTTCAGCGCTGCTTGTTGCTCCAACACAAGCGGCGCTTTTTATGGCCTGCAAGATATAATTTAATGCAGAACATACTCCCGAGCCAGTATAAATAGCTTGATTAAAAGCCTTTTAGTTTACGCGCCAATCGCGACGCTCATTGCAGCTACTTATACCATTGAATCCTTTACTCAAAGACACTTCTATATAGGGCTTGCATCAAGCTTGAGAACATATTCGATTAATTAAATAATCTATTTTGAAATGAGAAACCTTATCGATATAGTTTTCTAATTGAGACGCTTTTAACTTAGTTAACGCAAGGCTTTAGTTACTTCCGAACATCAATTAATTATAATAAAAAGCGCGTTTTTACTTTGTAAAAACGCGCTGATAGTCAGTAAGTTTTTCCTACCGCTTTACCCTTGTAAATTTAAAATTAATTGCTTTCCTGGCTTGTATCAGTGTTGCTATCAGCCTCTTTACTAGTTGACTGCTGACTTATTTTATCGCTTATCATGGCATCGAGTTTTTCACCGCCTTTAATACCGAAATCCAACGTACGAATAGGAAACGGAATACTTATATCAGCAGCATCGAGTGCTTGCTTTACTGCCACAACACCTTTGTGACGCACCGTCATAAAATCGGGCTCACCAGGGTATTTAATCCAAAACCATACCAATAAGTTTATACTGCTATCACCAAAGCCTTCTGCGTACACCGCGGTCTCATCTTTGCGGATCACAAAGTCGAATTGATTAATTTTTTCGACAATAACTTCACTGGCTTTTTCTATATCGTCAGCGTAAGAAATACCTACTGGTACTTCTATTCTTCTGACCCCTAAAGTGCTGTAATTACGCAGTACATTTCTAAATAGTATTTTATTAGGAACCAGTATCAACTGCCCGTAAAAGCTCTCTATTAGTGTGTTACGTAAATTTATTGAATGCACTGAACCAAATACGTTATCGGTCTCGATAACATCACCCGCTTTGAACGGTTTACGAATACCCATAGCAATACCCGCAATTAGGTTTTCGGTCATATCTTGAAAAGCAAAACCAATGGCGAGACCAACAATACCTGCACCCGCAAGTAGTGACGTAACGGTACTTTTTAAACCCATAAAATCAAGGGCAATAAAGACTCCTACACTCAAAACAATGACTTTAAAAATGGAGGCCATTAAGTCGGCAATTTGAGTAGAATCGAGGGAACGACGCAATACTTTTTTCATTCCTTTGCCTGCAAGGCGGGCAATAAATGAAAATATAATCGCAATAATCACCGCGACTATAAAGTTAGGGATATGACTTATAACAACATCAAACCAACCGCCGAGCTTCTCTTCTATGAGTTTTTCGGCTTCTGTAATTGAGGGAATTGAGAGCATTTGTTTTTATACCTTAGTTTGGGTTAATAACCTAAGGTCTGCAAAAATAGCGCCAAAATAAAAAGCCATGCAATGCATGGCTTTTTAAACATTTTAAAAAAGTGTGTTAGCTTTGCTCTTCGCGCAAAAATACCGGTTCAAGTTCTTTAGTGGTTGCTTCTGAGCTAAAGTAATAACCGGCCACGGTAAACTCTTTAAGCTGACTTAATTGCGTGACTTGGTTTTCGATAAGGTAACGCGCCATCATGCCGCGCGCTTTTTTAGCGTAAAAGCTAATCACTTTATATTGGCCGTTTTTACAGTCTTTAAAATGTGGCGTAATAATTTGTGCGTTAAGCGTATTTTTATCTACCGCTTTAAAGTATTCGTTAGACGCTAAATTAACTAAATATTGTGCATGTTGTGCCGCTAAAACGTCGTTAAGTTTATTAGCAATAATACTGCCCCAAAACTCATATAGGTTTTTACCACGGCTGTTTTCAAGCTTTGTACCCATTTCTAGACGGTAGGCTTGCATTAAATCAAGTGGTTTTAATAATCCGTATAAACCCGAGAGTATACGTAAATGCTCTTGAGCATAATCAAGTTGCTTAGCCGTTAGGGTGTCGGCATCTAAACCGCCATATACATCGCCGTTAAAGGCAAGCACCGCTTGTTTAGCATTACTCGTAGTAAACGGTTGCGCCCACTCACTAAAACGTGCTGCATTAAGGCCCGCGAGCTTATCGCTAATTTTCATTAAACTACCAATCTGCGCAGGAGTTAGTTCACGGCATACTTTCATGAGCGCTTCGCTGTGCTCAAGTAATTCAGGTTGAGTGAACTTATCTGTTGCGGGTGGCGTGTCGTAATCAAGATTCTTTGCTGGTGAAATAACAGTGATCATAGTTAGCTATTGACTTGTAAATTATTTAATGTCAATTTCAACATTAAATGAGACGAAAAGCACGTTTTGTTTAAAATTATCCTACCTAAAACTCAACCGTTACCGTTTTTTCATTGATAAGGACATAAGACCTATCAAGCATTGTCACACTGTTGCAGTATAGCTATATTAAGGTAGTTTAGATTTTCTTTTAACTTGCTTGGAATGAGGAAAAGCAAATGACTAGCGCTCTACAAAGGCTTAAACAACACTCTTCTATCGTGGCCGACACGGGCGATATAGAAGCCATAAAAAAACATCAACCTGAAGATGCGACTACCAATCCATCGCTGCTTTTAAAAGCGAGCGAGATTGAAGCTTACAAACCTTATCTAGATAAAGCATGGCAATACGCTAAAGAAACCGAGCAACAGCCTGCAAAACAACTAGAGCTGGCTTGTGACTATTTTGCAGTATTACTCGGTAAAGAAATTAGCGAAATTGTTCCGGGTTATATTTCTACTGAAGTTGATGCACGTTTATCATTTGATACCCAAGCAACAATTAATAAAGCACATACTTTACTAAGCCTTTACGAGAAAGAAGGTGTAAGCAAAGACAAGATTTTAATTAAAGTAGCCTCTACTTGGGAAGGCATTAAAGCCGCAGAACAGTTAGAAAAAGAAGGCACTAAATGTAACTTAACGCTTTTATTTAGTGATGCTCAAGCTCGTGCCTGTGCTGATGCAAACGTATTTTTAATTTCGCCATTTGTTGGCAGAATTTTAGATTGGCACGTAGCAAACGGTATGGAAAAACCAACCGACCCGCTACAAGATCCTGGCGTACAATCGGTGCGTAGTATTTTTGAGTTTTACAAACGTCACGATTACAAAACGGTTGTTATGGGCGCAAGCTTTCGTAACACCGGTGAAATTATTGCCCTTACAGGCTGCGATAAGCTAACAATTAGTCCTAATCTTTTAGAAGAGCTAGGTAATTTAGAAGACGCACAAGAGTACTTACTAGAGAGCGACATTGCTAAAGAGCCAAAACCAGAGCCACTTAGTGAAGCACAGTTCCGTTGGTTACATAACCAAGATGCTATGGCCACTGAGAAACTAGCTGAAGGTATTCGCTCATTTGCAGATGCGCAAGAGCAACTAGAGGCACGCTTTAAAGCGATGTAACTAACAGCTGTTTAATGAGTTAAGAAACGTCGCTTTTAGCGGCGTTTTTTTATGTCTGCGATTTACTTTAAATACTCGACTTGTTCCTATTTACGTTCTTTTTGTATTGATCTTCATCAAAACACCACCCATTAGTAACAGTTTCGTCACATTTATATTCTATTTTATTAATAGCTGTGGTATAGATAATGCCGAGGTTCAAAAAGTGGTCAATAGGAGATAATCAATGGATAGCCTAAACGAAATAATAGAAATATTAGAAGGTTCTGATACATCGAAAAAAACCTCTCAAAAAAATAAAAAAAGAAAATGGCGCGAAATAGAAGCAATAAAAGATAAGCAACGTTTGCGCAAAGAACTACAGGAGCTCGACTATTTTGCTGATAGTATTGCTATTGATGAATTAGAGTTTTAATCAACAACAGCATCTAAAAAGGCTTTCATTTATGAAAGCCTTTTTTAATACCAATTACCCTATACTTGCCAATTAATGGGCTGTGCTCCTTGCGCTATTAACAGTTCATTGGTTTTTGAAAAGTGCTGACAGCCAAAAAAGCCGCGATGCGCTGAAAGCGGTGAAGGGTGCGGCCCAGACAATACATGATGGCGCTGGCGATCAATGCTTTTACCTTTTTTTTGTGCATGTGCGCCCCACAAAATAAACACCACTCCTTGGCAATGCTCATTTATATGAGTAATTACGTTATCGGTAAATTGCTCCCAACCTAAATGTTTATGGGAATGGGCTTGCCCTTGCTCTACTGTTAGTACGGTATTAAGCAAAAACACACCTTGATCTGCCCAGCTTTGTAAATAGCCATGCTCCGGTGTAATAAAACCATTAATGTCAGTCACTAACTCTTTATAAATATTTTTAAGTGAAGGCGGGAGCTTTTTAACTTCAGGCAATACAGAAAAACACAAGCCATGCGCTTGCCCTTCTCCATGGTAAGGGTCTTGACCTAATATAACCACTTTAATGTCACTAAGTGGAGTTGCATCAAACGCGTTAAACACCTGCGGTTCTGGTGGAAACACAGCAATACCGTTTGATCGTTTATTCGCAACATATTCAAGGGTTTGCTGCATATATTCTTGGCTAAGTTCGTGATTTAAAAAAGATGACCAGTTGCTCATGATTGACTCTTAATAAGTTTTCTAGATATCTCAACTTTGTCACACATTTGTGCTAACCCATCAAGCATTCTAGGGGAAAAACGATGTAATAAATCCGCGTTAACGCTAATAAATTGCTCATATTTAACCGCCGGAATTTCAGGCCATTGCTGCCAATTAACTGTAGGTATTACCCGTTTTGATTTTTCATCAGGAATAATAATAACTTGTGGCTTAGTCACTATCACGTTTTCAATGCTGATTTGTGGGTAATCTGTGTCGCTGTCGGCAAATACATTGGTTACTTGGCAGGTTTCGATTAACTGATTTATCCAGGTATTTTTTGATACCGTCATCATAGGCTCTGGCCACAGCTGATAAAACCCAGTAAGCATGGTTTTATTATGCTGCGCGGCTTTAATTGCGTTGAGCTTAACTGTAAATGCCTCAGCTACTTTTTTACTTTGCTCAATATGACCGGTTAATTGACCTAATTTTAGTATTTCCTTAGCTACGCCTTCAATAGAGCGTGGATTACTTAAATGCAATTCAATCCCTAGTCGCTTAATTTGTGCTAAATCTTCTGCCTGATTACCGCTTTTCCACGCAATGACCATGTCAGGCTTGAGCATGAGTAACTTTTCGATAGAAATGCCATTATAGCCGCCGATACGCTCAATTTTAGTCGCCTCTTGTGGGTAATCTGCGTAATCCAGCGTGCCCACTATTAGATCACCCGCCCCAATGGCATATAAATTTTCGACTATGTGTGGTGCCAAAGCCACAATACGAAGCGGCTTGTCGGCTAAGGCTTGAGGTACATAAACAGCAAACAATAACAGCCCAACAACAATACGTTTTAACATTAATAATCAAAGCCTTTTAGTGCTTTTACGCCCGACTCAAACGCATGCTTTACATTACGCACTTCACTTACAGTATCGGCCAGCTCAATTAAGGTACGGTGCGCAGCACGGCCAGTAATAATTACCGATTGCATTGCAGGTCGGTTGTTAATTGCAGCAACCACTTCCTCAAGGTCGATATAGCCATAGGTCACCATATAGGTGAGCTCATCGAGTAATACCACATCGATACTGCTATCACTTAGCATCCGCTTTGACTCTTGCCATGTTGCTTGTGCTGCCGCAGTATCGGCCTCTTTATTTTGCGTATCCCATGTAAAACCTGTGTTCATAACAGCAAATTCAACTCCAGCTCCTTGTAGTAAATTACGCTCACCACATTCCCATGTACCTTTAATGAACTGACATACCGCGGCCTTTTTACCATGGCCAACACAGCGTGCAACCACACCAAAACCAGAGGTTGATTTACCTTTGCCATTACCAGTAATAACCTGAAAAATGCCTTTTTCTTGCTGTGCCGCTGCTACTCGAGCATCAACTTGTTCTTTTACTTTTTGCTGGCGCTGTTGGTGCTTGTCGTTTGTTGATTCAGTCATTGTTATGTCCTTGGTAAATTTTAATAATTTGTTCAATGTTTAAATGTGTTTGGCACATTTCAGCGAGGCGTTCTAGCTGGCGCTCGCGATGCTCATTGATGCTGATACCACTAATTTCACTGTCTGGTTTTAGCCACTTTAATAGCAGCTCTGTAGCGGCTGCGTTGTCAAATAAGCCATGTAAATAAGTACCAGCAATAGCATTATCATCACTAATAAAACCATCAGTTTCAAAGCCATTTGGGTGTTTATTAAAGTGAATAAGTGGTTTATTGAGCGCTTGACCTTTACTGATCCCAGCATGTATTTCGTAACCCTGACAAGCAACCTGCTGCTGGTTTAAACTAATAGTGGCGTTTACTTGGCTTAGCACTTTTTGTTCACCTAATGTGGTATCAAAATCACTAAGTGCTAACCCAGCCATTTGCCCTAATGATGATTCCACCGCATTGGGGTCGCTAATAGTATTACCTAACATTTGCATACCGCCGCAAATACCCAGTACTTTGCCACCATAACGTAAGTGGCGTTTAATTTGCTGATCCCAGCCTTCATTTTTTAAAAATACCAAATCACTAAGTACATTTTTACTGCCAGGCATAATGATTAAGTCAACGGATGGAATCGCTTGAGTATGACGCACATAGGTTATATTTATATTTGGGTGCAATCGCAGTGCATCAAAATCAGTGTGGTTACTAATATGAGGCACCAGCAGTACCGCAATATTAATGCTGGCTTCGGTCACATTATTATCTATGGCAACGGCATCTTCGGCATCAAGAGCTAAATCGTGTAGGTAGGGTAACACCCCTAACACAGGTTTACCTGTGTACTCTTCAAGCCAATCTAACCCGCCTTGTAATAAGCTAATGTCACCACGAAAACGATTAATAACAAAGCCTTTTACCCGTGCTTGCTCTGACTCGCTTAATAGCGCCAAAGTTCCTACTAGGTGAGCAAACACACCCCCTTTATCAATATCTGCAATAATAATTACCGGGCAATCGACCTTTTCGGCGTAGCCCATATTGGCGATATCGTTTGCGCGTAAGTTAATTTCAGCTGGGCTACCAGCCCCTTCAACCAACAATAAGTCAAAGCGTTTAGCTAAACGATTATGCGAGGTTAATACCGCTTTCATAGCCACTTTTTTATAGTCATGGTAAGAGTCGGCTTCCATATTGCTGATAGCCCTACCATGAATAATAACTTGCGCGCCAGTATCACTATTGGGTTTAAGTAATATCGGGTTAAAGTCTATTTCAGGTGCTACTTTTGCTGCAACGGCTTGTAATGCTTGTGCTCTACCAATTTCACCGCCATCATGCGTTACGGCACTATTGAGCGCCATATTTTGCGGTTTAAACGGCGCAACATTAACACCTTGATTAGCAAACACTCTGCAAAGTGCTGCAACCAAGGTACTTTTACCCGCATCTGAGGTAGTGCCTTGTACCATTAGTGTTTTCATTATTGAACCACCAGCTGACGCTTACGAAAATACAATATACTTAAAAAGAATAGACTGCCGATAGCCGCCGTGATCACCCCAATTGGCAGCTCTTGGTTGCTTAATAGTGAACGAGCAAGCACATCGACCCACACCATAAATATTCCTCCAACTAATCCGGTCATTAATAATCCAACGCGGCTACCTTGAGAGATAAAAAAGCGCACTATGTGTGGCACCATCAAGCCAACAAAACCAATACCACCACAGTTGGCAACTAACACGGCCGTGATCAACGAGCTTAAAATAAGCATTAAAATTCTAAAACGATGTACTCTTACGCCAAGCGTTGTCGCACTTTCATCGCCTAACAACATGGCATTAAGCTGGCGCCTAAAACCCAACATGATTATTGTACAGACTATAATGACTAAGACAGGTAACAGCAGCGACTGCCACTGTGCTTTAGCAAAACTACCTAAAGTCCAAAATAAAATAGCCGCGACTGCTTGTGGATCGCTCCAATAAAGTAACAAACTAGTAAAAGCACTAAATAAAAATGATAAGGCTACCCCCGCCAATAACATCGATTCAACTTGGGCATTACGCTGGCTGCCAGCAATTAAAATTAATAATCCCATCGCCACTAAACTACCGGTTAATGCCGCCCCAGATAGCGCAATACCCGCCCCTGCTCCCACAAAAGACATTAGTATAACCACACCTAATGAAGCGCCGGACGAAATACCAAATAAATAAGGATCTGCTAAGGGGTTACGGGTGACTGTTTGTAGTATTAAACCTGCAATCGCTAAGCCACTCCCGGCTAAAAAAGCCAGCAAAGTACGTGGCATTCTTAATTCAATAATAATACGACTGGTAAATGAAGCCTCGTTTGAAAAGGTTAAGCTTTGATATACATCTGCGAGCGACGTGGGTGCCGCACCAAAACTTAGTGCAATAAATAAACTTAATAGTGCGCATAGTAGCGCAGCGATTAATGCAACGGTATGGTTAGAAAAAACCGTCATATTATTGGTATCCATAATAATAAGTAATATGTGGAATAGCCTCACCCGAAGCAGCTACTTGAGGGTGAGTGCTCACTTGTGCACAAACGCCAAACACCTCATCCAACATCTGCTCAGTGACCACTTTATTTGGCTTACCTGCATCAACAACTTTTCCATTTTTAATAACCACTAATTCATCACACATAGCAGCAGCTAAATTTAAGTCATGAAATGACGCAAACACGGTAATTCCTAGAGATTTAGCAAGCTCCATAAGTTGAATTTGATATTTCACATCAAGGTGACTAGTTGGTTCATCCATAATAAGAAGTTGCGGTTGCTGCACAATAGCGCGGGCAATAAAAGCACGTTGCTTTTCACCGCCAGATAGCGAATCAAATAATTGAGTACTATGAGATTCAAGCCCCACATGGCTAATAGCCTGAGCTATTTTTTGTTTATCTGCTTGGGTGGTCGAACTGAATAACGTTTTATGTGGCGTAAGCCCTAGAGCCACAACATCGAATAACGAGAGGTTAAATTGCGACGGTGTTTCTTGGAGCACAACGGCGACTTGCTTTGCGTAGTCTTCGCTTTTTAGTTGCCAAATATCGGTGTTATTAAATTTAACCTCTCCCGCTGACGGCTGATTAAATCGATACAAGCACCGCAGTAAACTCGATTTTCCCGCACCATTAGGACCAATTAAGCCAACAAACTTGCCACGCTCAATACTCAAATTAATATGCTCAAGGATTAAGGTGTTACCCACTCGCCAAGAGACATTATTAACGGTTAGAAGTGCAGTTTTTTTAGCGGTTTGAGTGTGCAAAAAATTATCCTAGGCAGGGAAAACTCACACTCAGTACCACAAGTACCACAAGTACCAAAAAGAAAATGAGTTAACCCGCTCGTTATATGAAGTTTTAAGGCACTTGTATCTGACTTACAGTAAAACTGATTACAGTTACGGGTATAGTTGAGGAGTTTCACCTCATTCCAAATGCTTGGCTATTATGCGCAGATAAGTAAATAATTTAAAGCAAAAAAAACCGCACTCAGCTGAGTGCGGTTAAAAGGGAGTGTTTTAACTAAGTATTAGTTAAAACTTATATTCCATACCTAAACCTAGGTAATCTTGGTCAACGTTGTTGTCCATATCAAAACTTGAGTAAAAGCCAAATACCTTAAGGTTTTTGTTTAGCTTGTGATCAACACCTACCGATACTGCGCTTTTATCATCGCTGTCATCAAAATCCATTGTTTGATATTGCACTTTAAAAGTGTTGCTACCCATTAGATAAGCTGCATTTACTAAGTAACCGTCAGCCTCAGCGCTACCGTCTACTTTTTCTTGTGTTTGGTACATTGCGCCAAGTCTAAAATCTTCAATTTTACCTTGAACTGTTGCACGTACTACGTCGTAACCATTTACTTCACTATCAGCAGCAACAGCGGCATATACAGCGCTCTTTTTAAGGCCTGAATCACCGTAAGTTAACGCCACTGAG
The DNA here is from genome assembly GCF_903995135.1 of Pseudoalteromonas sp. 3J6. Taxonomy (GTDB): domain Bacteria; phylum Pseudomonadota; class Gammaproteobacteria; order Enterobacterales; family Alteromonadaceae; genus Pseudoalteromonas. The sequence continues at coordinate 3,836,813 of NZ_LR877185.1, forward strand.
TAACCATTTTTGGCATCTTTATCGTCTTCTGCAATAAATGAAGCTAATACTTTAAAGCCTTCATATGAGTTTGAGGCGTAAGATACTGAGTTACCTAAACGGTTTTCACCTTTAAACGTGTTTTTAATATCACCTTCAAGGTCATTAAATAGATCAAGTTTACCTTGCGCCTGCTTTAGCGCGGTATCGTTACGGCCTATTACTACCTGACCAAATGAACCTTTAAAACCTACATATTGATTACGCGCTGAAATATTATCTTTATCGCCTTTTGAGTCAGCGTCCGACACATCAACCTGAAACTCAAACTTATAAACAGCTTCTAAACCGTCTGAAATTTTTTCAGACCCCTTAAGTCCGAAACGAGATGCATTACTTTTAATTTCAGTAAACGACCCTTCTCCATCATCAGATGATTGAACGGTTACATTCGCTTTACCGTAAATGTCTACTTCTGCAAGCGCATTAAAAGATAAACCACTAAGTAAGGCTAGGCATAGGCTCGATTTTGCAAATTTCATGTTATTTCCTCGATAAACACAATAGACTAATTTTTAAAACAGCAGCAGTGTGTCACCGCTAAATGACAAAAATATTACAAAGGACATATTTTTGTCTTTTTAAGTTAATAAAACTGCATTAAATCTGAAATCAAAATAACATCTAAAAATATACCGTCTAACGACTACTTACTTTGTTTCAGTAAACTCGGTGTCATTTGCGACAGCAAATTAACCAGAGTTTCTATTAACTCTTTCTGTTCGTTATCTCTATGATAGGCAACAAATACATCTCTTGACGTATTTTCTACCCCTTTTACATGAAAAAGTTCGCCTTTTTCTAAATGGTCTTTAACTAATACCTGTGGAATAAACGCACTGCCGCCACATTGCAGTATTAAATCAAGGGCTATACGTCCGGTACTGGTTCTAAAATAAGGCGGCGTTTTACCGGTAAATTGACGGGCGTGCCAAAGAGAAAACGTAGTTCCCCAATCAACATAAACATATTGATTATCAAAAAAGTTATCGCCTGTTGCGGTATCGTAGCCACTAACCGGAATAATAGGTAGTTCACAAATTCGTTCAACAACGAGTTCGTCTACTTTTGGTGGATCAAATAAAATGGCTAGATCAAGGGTGCGCTCTAATAGTAATCGAGTACTCTCTTGTTGTGCTTTTACCTCTGCCACCAAAGATACACCGGGCATAGCCGATACTATATTTGTAATACCAAACTGTAAAAACGCATCCCAAATATTAGGAGTCCCAGCCAAGCTGATTTGCTTATGCATATTATCTGCAAGTGCAACATCCACTTTGGCCCTTTGCATTCCAGTAATAATCATTTGTGCATGCGGCAACAAGCGCTCACCCGGAGCCGTTAGTTGAATATTATTGCGCTGGCGAATAAATAAATTTACGCCTAAGCCCTGCTCTAATTGACGAATTCGAAAACTCACTGCAGACTGCGTTATGTATAGGTTTTCTGCCGCTTTACCAAAATGGCGAGTACGCACCACTTCAACAAATGTTTTTAATAAATCTATGTCCAATTTTTTATCCTCACGATAAAAATTTTTTGTTTAAAAAAATAGCGATTATGACCCATACTCCAGCTAATAATTGGTATGAGGGTACAGCTATGAGCAATGATATTTCACTACTTCGTCAAGCATTTGTTAGTCAACGTCAGTTTTATGATGATCAAAACTTTCCACGCGGATTTAGCCGCAGCGGACACTTTACCTTGTTAGAGGCAAGTATTTTAGAACAGCACGGTGTTGTTTTAAAAAGTTTGTATAACAAAACAGTTGAGCCGCAAAACGAATATCAACAACAATTTGTAAATGCAATAAGTGGCATCATAGAGCCAAGTAACCCCATTGAGCGAGCATGGGTTAAATACTTAAAGCTAACAACCTGCAAAACAAAATTTCATACATTATTTGGTCGCTCAAAAATTTCAGGGCCAACACCAATCAGCCAAGATTATTATTCTGAGGCTGACAATCTATAAGTCATTACAATAGTTGCTTTTTGGCGTTTTAGCAGTTACAACTTGTATAAGCAAACACTTTTGCAAAATTTAAACAAGGCTGTTACGTGACGCACAGAATACTTATTATTGAAGACACCCCTACTATTGCGCGAGTGCAAAAGCATATCGCGCAAAAAGCGGGCTACGAGGTTGATATTGCTCAGTCGCTGGCTGAGACTAAAGAGCTGATAAGTAAACATGCTTACTTTTGCGCAGTGGTAGACTTTATATTACCTGATGCCCCACAAGGGGAAGCGGTTCCCTGCACCGTTGCAGCAGATATTCCTACCATAGTTATGACAGGCAATATCGATAATCAAACTCGCGATACCGTCGAAAAATACCCTATTATTGATTACATTATCAAAGGCAATAAACAAGCTTACGAATATTTAGAAAAGCAGCTTTATCGCCTACCTCGAAATAAGCAGGTAAAAGTACTGGTTGTTGATGATTCAGCTTCAACACGCCAATATATTTGTAATTTATTAACACGTCATAAATATCAAATCTTTCAAGCAGCCGATGGCCTAGAGGCGCTTAAAGAGCTTGAAAACACCCCTGACATCTCTGTGATCATTACCGATAAAGAAATGCCTAACATGGGCGGTATTGAGCTATGTAATGAAATTAGGCGCATTTATAGTAATGACGAAAAAGCTGTTATTGGTATCTCAGGCGCTACATCGTCTAATTTGTCTGCTTTATTTCTAAAAAATGGAGCAAACGATTATCTATATAAACCTTTTAACAGTGAAGAATTTTACTGCCGGTTGAGCCAAAACGTCGATATGCTAGAGCATATCGAAACTATAAAACGCCAAGCCAATACCGACTATTTAACTAAACTCCCTAATCGCCGTTACTTTTTTGAAGAGGCTAGTAAGTCATTAAAGCAGTTTAAAAAAGCAAAAATGCCGGCACAGCTCGCCATGCTTGATATTGACCATTTTAAAGCGATTAACGATACCTATGGTCATGATGCCGGAGATGAAGTGCTTAAAGGGCTTGCGATATGCTTTAATAAATATTTTGAAAACCAATTGATTGCCCGTTTAGGCGGAGAAGAATTTGCGGTATTTTTTACTCAGCTAACCGAACAGGAGGCACTAAAACGACTAGAGAGCTTCAGGCTTTTTATTGAGCTTAACAGTCATGAATTCAGTCAAGCAAACATCAAGTTTACGCTGTCGATAGGCTTCAGCAACAGTAAAACCTATCAGATTGATGAGCTATTAAAACAAGCCGACTTAAAGCTCTACAAAGCCAAAGAGTCGGGTCGTAATAAAGTGGTTTAGTTTTTAAACCACACCAGAGGCTACAATGGCCGCTTTTCTGCGTTTTCGCGATTGATGGTATGAGTCCCAACTAAAAATAGCCAATGCGCTCCAAATACACGCAAAGGTAATTACGCGCTCAGCATCAAACACCTCACCATAAAATACCACCGCTAAAATAAACATTAGGCTAGGCCCTATATACTGAAAAAACCCTAACGTTGTATATTGCAAACGCTTAGCCGCGCCGGTAAAACACAGCAGTGGCAGCGTAGTTACTATGCCCGCGCTCACCAATAATGCATTAGTTAGCCAATCATTCACTGGTAAATTTGACGTTTCAGTCGGTACCATTAGCCACCAATAGGTAAGCGCCACGGGTAACAATATTAATGCCTCAATTAAAATCCCAGGCAGAGCATCAACTTGTAGCTTTTTACGTAATAAGCCATATAGTGCGAAAGATGTCGCTAATGAAAACGCTACCACGGGGAATGAGCCAAAACTAATTAGCTGTAACAACACGCCTGTAAAAGCTAAAGCAACAGCAGCACCTTGCAACTTACGTAATCGCTCGTTTAAAAACACCATACCAAGCAACACATTTAATAGAGGATTAATGTAGTAACCTAGGCTGGCATCCAACATGTGATTGTTATTGATGGCCCAAATAAACAATCCCCAGTTAAACCCTAGTAAGGTCGAGGTAACAACTAACATCAAAATAAGTTTAGGTTGGATTAAAATGCGTTTAATTTTATCCCAGTAGCTGAGCACACTCACCACCACAATAAGAAACACCACTGACCAAATAACACGGTGCATTAAAATTTCAAATGCTGACACATGTTGGATCATCTTAAAATAAATGGGTGCGAGGCCCCACATAAAAAAAGCGAGGCAGGCAAAAATAGCGCCCTTTCGCTGCTCGGTATCAATCGACATAGTAACCACTTGGTGATTTAAAAGGCCGTCAGTTTACCCCCCTCTCACTTTTTAGCCAACTAAATACGTGCCCGTTCCAAAAGCAATTTGTACTGACTGCTCATTGTGTAACTCCATTCGGCACACACATACTTTATTTCCTGAGCGAATCAGCTTAGCACTAGCAATAAATACCTCGCCTTTGCCTGGACGTAAATAGTCGGTGCGTAAATCTATTGTCCCCAGTGTGGCTAACTTTTTATGTACACTGGGTAAATCTGCATCGTCTAATTTTCCTATAACGCTGGCGGCAGCAAGCATTCCACCCACATTATCAAGTACCGCCGAAATAACCCCACCATGGAGAATTTTTTGCGCAGGGTTGCCTATTAACACATCTTGCCAAGGAAAGGAGATTTTAGCTTGTTCAGTACTAAGTGACTCCACCGCTATTTTTAAAAACTGGTTAAAAGGCATATTATTTACAAACAACGCCCCAACTTGTTCAATCAACATTTCTTTATTCATTATTATTCTCTATGTTTTAAGGTGGTACGATGAGTAAAGCACAACTTAAAGCTGTTGTAACCTCCTCGGTTATCATTACCGATGTTTACACCAAGTAATGAAAGCTAAAGACATCCTGATAAAAAACCACTAAAATAGCGCCGATGAATACACTAACTCCCTCTCCAAGTACGCTGGTGCGTAAACCTGAAACTGTACTCAAACAAGTGTTTGGTTACAGTGAATTTCGCGACGGTCAAAGTGCAGTAATTGATGCTGCGATTAACGGCCAAGACTCGTTAGTATTATTGCCTACCGGTGGTGGTAAATCGGTGTGTTACCAAATACCCGCACTAGTGTTAGAGGGGGTAACCATTGTTATCTCTCCGCTCATTTCTTTAATGCAAGATCAAGTAACTCAGTTACAAGCTCTAGGCGTAAAAGCCGCTTATATAAATAACAGCTTAGCCCGTGAAGAACAGCAGTTAGTCTATCAGCAGTTGCATCAAGGACTAATAAAATTACTTTATGTTGCCCCAGAGAAAGTGCTGCAAAGAGAATTTTTAGAGCGCTTATCGCATTTAAATGTCAGTTTGTTTGCTATTGATGAAGCACACTGTGTTTCTCATTGGGGACATGACTTTAGGCCTCATTATTTTAGGTTAAATGAATTAAAGCAACGCTTTACACATGTACCTATGATGGCACTCACTGCCACCGCAGATAAAGCCACCCGCTTTGATATTGTTGAGCAACTCAAGCTACAGCAGCCATATATTCACACCGGTAGCTTTGACCGCCCTAATATTCGTTACACCATAGAAGAAAAATTTAAACCTATGGTGCAATTACTACGTTATTTGAAAGAGCAAAAAAATCAAAGCGGTATTATTTATTGCACCAGCCGCAAGCGAGTTGATGACATTGCTGAAAAGCTTGCCGATGCAGGTCTTAATGCGGCGGCTTATCATGCGGGAATGAGCAACGAACAGCGTCAATTTGTGCAAACTGGGTTTGCCCGTGACGATATTCAAATTGTGGTTGCCACCGTTGCCTTTGGTATGGGAATTAACAAGCCTAACGTACGTTTTGTACTGCACTATGACATTCCAAAAAGTATTGAAGCGTATTATCAGGAAACCGGTCGCGCTGGACGTGATGGACTCGCTGCAGAAGCCATTATGTATTTTGACCCCGCCGATATAGGCCGGGTTAGACGCTTTTTTGAAGATATTGACGATGAACAACGCCGTCGTGTAGAAGAGCAACGCTTTAATGCCATGGCCAGTTTTGCCGAAGCGCAGACCTGCAGACGTCAAATATTATTAAACTACTTTAGTGAATACCAACGAGAGCCGTGCGGTAACTGCGATATTTGCTTAAATCCTCCAAAAAGCTTTGATGGCACACTGGTGGCCCAACAAGCACTTTCGTGTGTGTATCGGGCACAGCAACGATTTGGTTTAGGTTACATTGTAGAGTTATTACGCGGCGCAAATACCAGCCGCATTCGTGATAACAACCATCATGAACTCAGCACCTATGGCATAGGTAAAGATAAAAGCAGTGAGTTTTGGCTCAGTATTTTACGCCAACTTATTCACCAAGGGCTACTAAGCCAAGATATAACCCAAGGCGCATCACTACGGCTTACCGAAGCTGCACGCGCTATTTTAAAGAGTGAGTATGCGCTACAACTGGCTGAACCACGCCTACAAGCTAAGCACGTTTATCAGGATAAATTAGCGCAGTTTAATTACGATAAAAAGTTATTTGCTCGCCTACGTGCATTACGTAAAGAATTAGCCGATGCCGATGACGTACCCCCTTATGTAGTATTTAACGATAAAACGCTGGCCGAAATGGCGCAGCTTATGCCTACCAACGACAGTGAATTTTTAAAAGTGTCGGGGGTTGGTTTTACTAAATTAAACAAATATGGCGGTGAGTTTTTAACCGCAATTCGACATTATCTAGCAACGCAATAAGCCCCTTATGACCGAACTTGAATACGATCACACACATCAATGCATTATTGTTAAACCAACAGAGTTGCCGCACGATGAAGACTTTGAGTTGTGGGGAACGTTTTTTTTGCACAGCGATGAAATTAGCATTAGTGAATTTGCAGCTGGGGCTGATCGTCACCAACTGCGTTTTAACTATGCTAACCACACTTTTAATTTAAATTTTGAGCATTACAGTCAAAGTGTGTGGATTAACGGCGAAGGTCAAGATGCCGACAACCTATTGGCAGCGTTAACATTTTATTTAAGCTAAGGCCACGCCTATTTATCGCTAATACCTTATAATTGCTATAAAAAACAAACTAAATTGGCACTTTTACTTACATATTAATAACAATGATGTAAGCTAAGAGTAAGTGTTTTATTTTGCAAAATAGCGCTAAAGAGGATCAATGCTAAATAGAAAATGGATTGCACGTAGTTGTTTTAGCCTTTCTATTTTGAGTATGTTTATGCTCAGCGTTTACGCGCAAGAAACGCCACTAGCCCAAAGCTGTGCAAATGGTGACTCATTACAAACTAATGAAAGTAATTTGCGTCGACAAATCGAGTCTCAACCTCCACCGCTTACGATAAATAGTAACGCTAAAATTGCCTCAATTAATCTTAAACAACTTAATGTTTTTAATACCGAACTCGAAGCTGAAAACAACGCACTGTTTCGCTTTGCTAATCGTGCACATATACAAACTGAGCCTGAGGTTATTAAAAGCATTTTATTGTTTAAAGCGGGTGATACTTTTAATCAAAAAACCTTGGCTGAATCTGAGCGGCTACTGCGTAAACAAAACTATTTATATGACGCACAAATTGTTGCCAACGAAAACTGCGATGGCGATATTGATGTAACCGTGGTGACTCGCGATTTGTGGACTTTGCTACCCGAGCTTAGCTTTAGCCGCAGTGGTGGCGAAAATAAATCAAGTATCGGCTTTCGCGAGTCTAACTTATTTGGTTGGGGCAAACGATTATCGTTTGCTCGCAAAACCGACAGTGATCGTAATGGCTATTTATTTGTTTACGATGATCCAAATATCCTATCAACACGCTACAGAGGTCGTATAGAGTATGCCGATAACAGTGACGGTAAAAGCCACTTAGTTGAGCTAACTTATCCGTTTTACGCCATCGATACACCTTACAGTTATGGTGCCTTGAGTTACTCGACCCAGCGAGAAGAGGCGCTCTATCTCAGGGGCGATAAATTTAGTGAATTTGAACAGACCACCGATCTAAATCAGGTATTTTTTGGTCACTCTAAAGCCCTTAGCCATAACTGGACACAGCGCTTGAGCCTAGGTTATATCGATGAGCAACAAACATTTAAAAGCATAGATGAAACCACTGTGCCGCTAGCTGAAAATAGGCAGCTTAGTTATCCTTATGTAAGCGGCCACTGGTTTGAAGATAACTTTATAAAAGTGCGTAACTTTGACAGTATTTACCGTACCGAGGATTTAAATTTAGGTTGGAATATAAAAGCTACGCTGGGTTATTCTGATGAATCAATTAGTAACGACGATAGCCGCGCTATTTACTCGTTTAACTTTAACAAAGCACATTTTAGTGGTGATAATACGCTATGGCGGTTTCACGCAGATATTCAAGGTTATTGGAATAAAGAACAAAAACAGCTTGAAAACTTAATCACCACCAGCCAAATTCAATATTATTTAAATACCAGTATTGATCAGTCTTGGTATGTAAAAGCCAGGCTGCAATACGCAAAAAACCTCACCAACGATAAGCAGCTCACTCTCGGGGGCGAAACAGGTTTACGCGGTTACCCTATTGAGTTTCAACATGGCGATCGGAGTTTTTTAGTCAGCTTAGAAAAGCGCTACTATTGGGAGTATGACTTACTACAACTGTTTAAAGTGGGAGGCGCAGCCTTTCTAGATGTAGGTCGCGCATGGTATAACAATGACTCGAATACCCTGTATCAAATTGAAAACACACCTGTACTTAAAAATGTTGGACTCGGTTTACGCCTTGCGCCAAGCCGCGCCAATGCAGGTACCATGATCCACCTTGATATTGCCGCGCCACTAAATAAATATAACGATGTTGACTCGGTACAATGGCTACTGAGCGTTAAAAATTCTTTTTAAATCACTACTGCGCACAAAGCTAACACGTTACACTTTGCGCCTATCATTATTGTGAGAATACGTTTTGGAATTAATCTCTCTTTTAGAGCTTGTGAGCACACAATATAAGTTAATCGTAACTGTAATTGCGCTGTTGAGTTTTCCGTTACTGTTAAAGCTAACTAAAAAATTACTCGAAAAAGCCATTAGAGGTAAAATCGACTTACACAGAAAATACCGAGCAGAGTTACTATTAAAAATAATACTCGCCTTTGTTATGTTGTGTTTAGTATTAGTTTTTTGGGGAATAGAGCTGCGTGGTTTATTAGTATTAGGTTCTTCCTTATTTGCCATGTTAGGCGTTGCGCTGTTTGCTGCTTGGTCTCTATTGAGCAACTTAACCGCGTTTTTATTGATGTTTATTCAAAATGACTGCCGTGTAGGCTATTGGGTTAGAATCGTGGATGGTGCCAATGCCATTGAAGGACGCATTATTGAAATGGGGCTGATGAATGTATTACTAGAACACGTTGATGGGCATAGGGTGATTTATCCAAATAACTTATTTGTTACCCGCCCAGTGTTAGTTCTCAATACAGAGCCACAACCAACAAAGGCGCCTAAAATTAAACGTATTATTGGCCCAAAACCACGTAATTAAATAAAAATTAAAAAAGCCGCTTAAGCGGCTTTTTTAATTTTTTACCAGTGAAGTTAATTATTCAGCTCAGCCGTTTTCAGTTCATCATCTAAGTCATTTATCTCATCAATAAACGTTTCTAGCTGCTGCTCTACCAGGCTATTTGCATGTGCAAAATAAGCAATGTGGAATACGGCATCGCCTTCATTTACTAGAGGCATGGTTTGCTGACCAATAATAATACCGCTACGTGGAGCGAGTAATTCAAGCTCAGAGTCGCCAAGTGGGCTACTTATATACGCCAGTATTTGCCCCTTTGTGACACGTTCACCTAACGATACTTGCGCTCTTACTATGCCGTCAACCTCAGCACGTACCCAACTTGTTGAACCAGCAATAATCGGCTCAGGTAGTTTTTTTGGTCGTTTACCGCGCATCATTTTTAAATGGCGCATAACATAATCAACCCCTTGTACTCCCGCAGCAATCGCAATCGGGTCAAAGCGCAGCGCCTCACCGGCTTCGTAGGTAATAACGGGTATGCCCAAATTAGCCGCTTCACTACGTAGTGAACCATTGCGCAGTGATGCGTTAATTACAGCTGGTGTGCCAAAGGCCTTAGCCATTTGCGCTGTAGCTTCATCGGCTAAATTAGCACGTATTTGCGGTAAGTTAGTACGGTGAATCGCCCCCGTATGTAAATCTATAATATGCGTACAGTGCACAGCAACTTGGTTAAAAAACATATACGCCATACGACCTGCTAACGAGCCACGTTCAGAACCTGGAAAGCTTCGGTTCATATCACGACGGTCAGGCAAGTAACGCGACTTATGAATAAAACCAAATACATTCACAATCGGCACCGCTATTAATGTGCCTCGTAGCTGGCTAGGGTCGATTTTAGCCAGTAGCTGGCGCACTACTTCAACTCCATTTAGCTCATCGCCATGTATTGCCGCACATACCATCAATACAGGGCCTTCCATTACACCATTGACCACTTCAATAGGAATATTAAGCGGTGAATGGGTATAAAGCTTTGCAGCTTCCAGCGCCAGTGATTTTCGCTCACCCACGCCAATACTTTCACCTAATAAGGTAAAAGGACGGTTAATTTTAACCTTTGCCACGTGTTGCTGTTCCTTTCACTGAGGCCGTTTTTTCGATGAAATCAATCACCATACCCGCGATATCTTTACCTGTTGCCACTTCAATTCCCTCAAGGCCTGGCGATGAGTTTACTTCCATAACCAAAGGACCACGAGATGAGCGAAGTAGGTCAACGCCAGCAACGTTTAAGCCCATTGCTTTTGCCGCTGCAACCGCTGTTTTACGCTCTTCTGGGGTAATACGCACCAGTGTCGCACTACCACCACGATGAAGATTAGAGCGGAACTCGCCTTCTTGCGCTTGGCGTTTCATTGCTGCAATCACTTTATCGCCCAATACAAAACAACGAATGTCTGCACCGCCAGCTTCTTTAATATACTCTTGCACCATGATATTAGCTTTTAAGCCCATAAATGCTTCAATAACACTTTCAGCTGCTTTACGTGTTTCAGCCAATACCACACCAATACCTTGAGTACCTTCCAGTAATTTAATAACAACCGGTGCACCGCCTACCATTTCTAATAAATCTTTTACGTCATCGGGCTTGCTGGCAAAGCCTGTGACCGGCATACCTACACCTTTACGTGATAGTAATTGCAAAGAACGTAATTTATCGCGAGAGCGAGAAATAGCCACAGATTCATTAACAGGGAACACTCCCATCATTTCAAATTGGCGTAATACAGCACAACCATAAAATGTAACCGATGCACCAATACGTGGCACGATAGCATCGAAATCTTTTAGATTTTCACCACGATAATGAATTTCAGGTTGCTCTGAGTTTATGTTCATATAAGAGCGTAACGCATCAATTACTTTCACTTCATGTCCGCGCGCCTCAGCAGCTTCAATTAAACGACGCGTTGAATATAATTTTTTGTTACGAGATAAAATACCAATTTTCATAGTTAAAACCTTAACTAAATTATGTTGAGTAAGCACATGTAAGTGTATTTACTACTCAACGAATCCTTATAATAAGTGTGATAAAGCCGGATCAACGACTATACGATTTTCCATTGCTGTGCGCCCTAACAACATTCTAAACTTCATTGACGCACGACTTGTTAATGTAATTTCTATTGGCCAACTAAATTCGCCTGCATGCAATGTAGTTTCAATAAAGTAACGCAATTCTTTTTGGCCACTAGAGCTGGTAACGTACTTCATTTTTTTAACTTTGGCATTGCAGGTAATTTGCGTTTGCTCGTCTTCTTGCAATGGTTGGGCTGTAAATTTAACCCACTTTTCGCCATCTACTTCGTACTCTTCAATATTAATTGCATGAATACAGGAAGTACGCGCACCAGTATCTATTTTTGCTTTAATTTGCTCGATACCTAGCTCGGGTAAACTTAACCACTCACGCCAACCAACTGTTATTTTTGTCGTCATAAATGCGCCCTTAGTAAAAAAGTGTTTTATACGCTACCGCTAATAAAACACCAGCAAAATAAATTCATCCACTCGATAAGTCGATTTGATTGATCTTTTAAGTTTACTCGGTTAACAATGCCCTCTAATGTGTACACTTAACCATAGGCTAAAAAATAACTTTTTGTTGCTTAACTCTTCAAAGTAAAGCTAAGTTAAATACACTACAGTAAAACTGTATTAAAAACATACTATCTATGAGAAATTATTATGATTAACGGCTTACTTCATGCGCTTATTCTTGATGAACAAGGCGGCGCTCGCCCAATAGAAAACAGTAAACAATTACATCAATGGCAACCTACTGATGGAAAACTGTGGGTACATATGGATTACAGTCAAAAAGAAGCCGTTGATTGGTTAAAAAACTGCGGCCAATTAAACGACTACGAACTTGAATCACTTACCGCAGATGAAACACGCCCTCGTATTACTCCTACAATGAATGGCCATATGCTGTTTTTACGTGGAATCAATTTAAATCCAGCGCAAAGCCCTGAAGACATGGTGTCTATTCGCTTATTTATTAATAAAGATGTGGTGATCACTACCCGTAAGCGCCGATTATTGTCAGTGCAAGATATTTTAACCTCGTTGAATAATAATGAGGGGCCTAGCAGTATTTCTGATCTAGTGTGTAGCTTAGCGCAAAAGTTAACTTCACGTATGCAAACGGTAATAGATGAACTAGATGAAAGCTTAGATGAGTTTGAAGAAGAAATTGATGAGCCTAGTAAAAAGTTTGATAACCAGGGCTTGTCGCAACTTCGCCGTCAAACAATCGCGCTAAAACGGTACTTAAAACCACAAAAGGAAGCGCTCAGCAACATGGTTAATAATCATTACTCGTGGCTGTTTGACGATGATAAAGCCAAGCTAAATGAAACCACCAATTTACTTATTCGCTATTTAGAAGAGCTCGATAGTTCAATAGAGCGTGCACTCGTTATTCAGCAAACCATTACTAACCAAGTGTCTGAGCAATTAAATCAGCGTATGTATGTGATGTCGGTGGTGGCTGCTTTATTTTTACCACTGGGATTTTTGACTGGGTTATTGGGGGTCAATGTTGGCGGTATACCTGGCACAAACAGCCCATATGCATTCACTGCATTTGTGGTGTTTTTGGTTGTTTTGACTGGTGGGATTGGTATTTACTTTAAAAATAAAAAGTGGCTGTAATTACAACGCAGATCTAACAGCACAAAAAAGGCGAACATAATTGTTCGCCTTTTGCATTGGTAACCCTTACTCTTGAAAGTAAGTGCCCCAACCGTCGTATTCTACGTCGCATTCAACAGCGAGTTGTGCAAGCTTATCAACGTCTTCCATTATAACGTCAACATCTAATTCGGCTTCAACAACAATGTCAAAACTCCAAATCTTTTCGCCGTCTTCAAGCTCAAGTTCTGCTGGCTCTTCTACATCGTAACCTAGTTTAAACGCAGCAAGTGCAGCTTGTTCTAACTTAGTAAAGTCTTCACATACAAAGTGGTGTTCTACTTCATAAAGAATTTCCGGGTCGGAACCATCTTCAAGTAATGAAGTTACGATGTCTTCACTTATTTCACGCCAGTTTTCCATTATTTCTCTCTCACTTGAGCATCTAATTCTGTTATTTTAGCAGCCATAATGCTGTGCACACTTTTAGCATGTTCACGTGCACTGATACTGTTATCAAGTGCTATGGGGGCTAACATTTCAATGTAAATTGTACCATTATCCCAGCGATTTAGTTTAATGGTTTTATCGGTTGTGTTCATACATACTGGCACAACAGGTACCTCTGCACTCATTGCTGTATGAAACGCACCGGTTTTAAAGGGGAGTAAACCACGACCATAACTACGCGTCCCCTCAGGGAACATCCACACCGATAAGCCTTTTTGTTTTATTTTAGCCGCTGCTTTAGAAATAGTGCCTGCCGCTTTAGAGCGATTTGCTCTGTCGATTAAAATATTACCCGACAACCAATAAAGCTGACCAAAAAATGGGATCCACTTCAGACTTTTTTTGCCAACACTCACACAATTTTTTGGCACCATGGCTGGAACAGTAAATAAGTCATAGCTATTTTGATGATTCGCTACATACACAGCAGGCCCCACCTTAAGCGCATCGGGATGATATTTTAGTTCTAATTTAACCCCAAGCATTTTAGCCATTGAACCAAACCAACTTGCAATAACGTGCACATTATTAGGATGAAATGGTCTAAATATTGATAATAACAAACCAAAAAAACAACTTAACAATATAAACAACAGCATTATTAAAATACGTATAACAGCTAGCAAATGCGCCTCTCCAATATAACCACAATCATGTATTGCTCTATTATAACGTTATTTTGTTGCGTAGACGAGAAAATAGCGCACAAGCGTGCGCTGAAATAAAACAGTCATAAAAAAACGGCTTACCTAGGTAAGCCGTTTTCTAATTTCATCTAATTTGATCTCAGGATTAACTTGGCTATGCGTCTGAGCTTGGTTCATCTACTTGCTGCGGTGTTAACTCTACCACAGCTTCATCTACGCGCTGTAAACCACGAGGTAACTTATTCCCTCTGCGGCCTCGCTCGCCATGGTAATGCTCAAGATCGCTTGGTTTAAGGGTCAGCTTACGCTTACCTGCATGCAGCGTTACACTGCTGCCTTGCGGCACAACAGCTAATACTTTTACAAACTCTTCGCGGGCTTGCACTTTCGCACCCGGAATAGAAATAATTTTATTGCCCTTACCCTTACCTAGCTTAGGGAGGTCTCGCAGTGGGAATAACAACATCCGCCCTTCGTTAGAAATAGCCATACAGTAGTCAGTAGCCACGTCGTTAACGCGAATTGGAGAAAGTAATACACCACCTTTTGGCACACTCACTAACGCTTTACCGTTTTTGTTTTTACTCACTAAATCTTTAAAGTCAGTAATAAAGCCATAACCAGCGTCGGAGGCCATTAACAACACTTGAGTGTCTTCACCCATAACTACGTGCTCAAAGCTTGCGCCTGAGGTTAGATTAAAGCGCCCTGTCATTGGCTCGCCTTGGCTTCGCGCTGAAGGGAGACTGTGAGCATCAGTGGCAAATGCACGCCCTGCTGAATCTAAAAATACCGCTGGTTGATTACTTTTACCTCGAGCTGATGCTCTATAGCCATCACCAGCTCTGTAATTTAATCCTTCCACATCTAAGTCATGCCCCTTACCAACACGTGCCCAGCCTTTATCTGATAGCACCACGGTTACTGACTCTGATGGTATTAAATCTTTTTCGCTCAGTGCTTTGGCTTCTACACGCTCAATCACAGGCGAGCGGCGATCATCACCATACATTTCTGCAGCTTCTTGAATTTCTTTTTTCAATAAGGTCGACATGCGACGGTCTGAGCCCAGTGTTTGCTCTAATTTGTCACGCTCTTTCGCCAATTCATCTTGCTCACCACGAATTTTAAACTCTTCAAGTTTTGCCAAATGGCGAAGTTTTAATTCTAAAATGGCTTCTGCTTGAATATCGGTTAAATCAAAGCGCTCCATCAATATTGGTTTAGGCTTATCTTCAGAGCGGATGATTTCTATAACTTCATCAATATTTAAAAAGGCAGCTAGTAAACCTTCTAAAATATGTAATCGTGCCAGCACTTTATCAAGTCGATATTGCAAGCGACGACGTACCGTTTCGCGTCTAAAGGTTAACCACTCTGTTAAAATACTCCGTAAATCTTTAACCTGTGGACGGCCATCTAAGCCGAGCATATTTAAATTGACGCGGTAATTTTTTTCAAGATCGGTGGTGGCAAATAAGTGTGCCATTAATGGCTCAGCTTTAATTCGGTTTGAACGCGGCACAATCACAATGCGGGTCGGATTTTCATGATCAGATTCATCACGTAAATCGGCTACCATTGGCAACTTTTTAGCATTCATTTGCGCTGCAATTTGCTCAAGTACTTTTGCACCCGAACATTGATGCGGTAACGCAGTAATAACTATATCGCCTTGCTCTTCACAATACACAGCGCGCATTTTAATTGAGCCACGGCCAGTTTTATAAATTTTGTGAATATCAGCTTTTGGCGTAATTATTTCAGCATCAGTTGGGTAATCTGGCGCATGTACTAAATCCAGTAACTCTTCGAGCTCTGTTTTTGGTTTATCAAGTAATAAACAACAGGCACTGGCTACTTCACGCACATTATGCGGCGGTATATCGGTTGCCATACCTACCGCAATACCGGTGACACCATTAAGTAATATATGCGGTAAGCGCGATGGCAATACTAAAGGCTCATCCATGGTGCCGTCGAAGTTTGGCGTCCAATCAACGGTCCCTTGGCCTAACTCTTTAAGTAATACTTCAGAGAATTTAGATAAACGCGCTTCAGTATAACGCATTGCCGCAAACGACTTAGGATCGTCAGCTGCACCCCAGTTACCCTGACCATCAACTAACGGGTAGCGATAAGAAAACGGCTGCGCCATAAGTACCATGGCTTCATAACAGGCACTATCACCATGAGGATGGTATTTACCTAATACATCACCCACGGTACGGGCTGATTTTTTGTATTTAGCACTTGCCGATAATCCCAATTCACTCATCGCATAAATAATACGACGCTGAACGGGTTTTAAGCCGTCACCAACGTGCGGTAAGGCACGATCCATGATCACGTACATTGAATAATTTAAATAGGCGTCTTCGGTAAAACGCCCCATTGTTTGCTGTTCAATTCCTTGCATTAGCAAGGTATCTGTATCACTCATTAAAGCTTACCTAGTTTTTCTTATAGCTTACGCGGTAAATTACGTTTGCGTAATCATCGCTTACCAATAGACTGCCATCATTTAATTGTGCAAATGCAACAGGGCGTCCAAATGTCGTTTCGTCTTGCATAAAGCCGGTGATCAATGGCGTATATTTAGTTACTTTGGCATTTTCTATGGTTGCCACAGCCACTTTATAACCGACCTTTTTAGAGCGATTCCATGAACCATGCTCAGCAACAAACAACTGTTGTTTGTAGCTATCTGGGAACTGTTTGCCGGTATAAAAATGAATACCTAGTGGCGCAACATGCGCACCCAATGCCAATGCAGGTTGAGTGTAACTAGCAATATTTTTGCCTTCACCAAACTCAGGATCAACAATAACGCCACCATGCACGTATGGAAAACCAAAGTGCTCTTCTTCCTTAGTGACTCGGTTTAGCTCATCGGGAGGAATATCATCCCCCATCATGTCGCGGCCGTTATCGCTAAACCATAGCATTTGCGTACTAGGATGAAAGTCAAAACCCACCGTATTACGTACACCTTTGGCTAAAGTCGTTATTTCTTTGGTATCGGTATTTAACGAAAAAATACGGCCAAAGCGAGCATCTTCCTCACAAATATTACACGGTACGCCCACAGGAATTATCAGCTGGCCGTTTGGTGCAAAACGCAAAAATTTCCAACCATGATGACGCTCTGACGGTAAATCGCTATAAAACACTTCATACTCAGGGTTTTTGAGGTGTTTATCGATATTTTTAAAACGAATAATCCGGTGCACTTCACCGACATATAAGTCACCGCCTTTAATTGCTAATCCCGAGGGCATATTTAATCCCTCTGCAATCACTATTTTTTTATCTGCCACGCCATCGCTGTTATGGTCAATCAGTGCATACACATTGCCCGCCTTACGAGAACCTGCATACACAATACCTCGGCTTGATACTGCAATTTGCCGTGCATTTTCAACATCATCAGCAAATAAGCTGATTTCAAAACCCGGTGCAGCGGTCAGCTTGTCGAGTATACTTTTCGCCATCACTGGCGATGATATTAAACCCAGTAACAACAGTGTGCTAAATAACTTATTCATTTGCCTCTCCTGCTTTAAGCCCAAAGGCTTATTAAACTTGTGCCTTGTTACCGTGATCTTCTAACCATTGACGGCGATCTGATGAGCGCTTTTTAGCGAGTAGCATATCCATCATTTCCATTGTTTGCTGCTCTTCATCAAGAGTAAGCTGTACTAAACGGCGAGTATTTGGATCCATGGTTGTTTCACGCAATTGTAGCGGGTTCATTTCACCCAAACCTTTAAAGCGTTGTACGTTTACTTTGCCACGCTTTTTCTCTGCTTCTATGCGCGCTAAAATGCCGGTTTTTTCATCTTCATCCAGCGCATAGTAAACATCTTTGCCAATATCAATTCTAAATAACGGTGGCATAGCAACATACACATGGCCGGTTTTAACCAACTGTGGAAAATGTCGCACAAATAAGGCACATAGTAAGGTGGCAATATGCAGTCCATCGGAATCAGCATCCGCTAATATACAAATTTTATTATAACGTAGTCCCGACATATCGGCTGAGTCTGGGTCTATACCTAGCGCAACTGAAATATCGTGCACCTCTTGAGAGGCCAAAATTTGCCCTGACTCAACCTCCCAAGTATTTAAAATTTTACCTCTTAGCGGCATAATTGCTTGGAACTCACGATCTCGTGCTTGCTTTGCCGAGCCGCCTGCAGAATCACCCTCTACTAAAAACAATTCTGTACGGTCATTATCCGCAGCGCTACAGTCGGTAAGCTTGCCTGGTAATGCTGGGCCTGATGTAACTCGCTTACGTACTACTTTTTTAGCCGCACGTAAGCGACGCTGTGCATTAGAAATACATAATTCAGAAAGTAGCTCTGCGGTGTCAGTGTGCTCATTTAGCCATAGGCTAAAGGCATCTTTTACTACACCCGATACAAACGCAGCACATGAACGTGATGAGAGTTTCTCTTTGGTTTGCCCTGCAAATTGTGGGTCTTGCATTTTAACCGATAACACATAGCTACAACGTTCCCAAATATCATCTGGGGTAAGCTTTACGCCACGTGGTAATAAATTTCTAAACTCACAAAATTCACGCATTGCTTCAAGTAAACCTTGGCGCAGACCATTTACATGGGTGCCCCCTTGCGCGGTAGGAATTAAGTTTACATAACTTTCGGCTATCGACTCACCACCTTCAGGCATCCATACTACCGCCCAATCAGCGCCTTCAATAGAACTTGAAAACTCACCCACAAATGGGTCTTTAGGTAGTATTTCGTAACCTTTAACGGCTTCAATTAAGTAATCTTTTAAGCCTGTTTCATAAAACCATTCTTGGGTTTCTTTCGTTTGTTTATTTACAAACTTAATACGCAAACCTGGGCATAAAACCGCTTTGGCCTTTAATAAGTGATTAAGCTTAGTCAAAGAAAAATTAGCAGAGTCAAAATAGCTGGTGTCTGGCCAAAAACGTACCGTAGTACCGGTGTTGCGTTTACCCACTGAACCAACCACATTTAAATCTTCAACTTTATCGCCATGCTCAAAAGCCATTCTAAATTGCTGTGCATCACGGCGAACCGTTACTTCCACGCGGGTAGATAGCGCATTAACAACCGAGATACCTACGCCATGCAAGCCACCAGAAAATTGATAGTTTTTGTTTGAAAACTTACCGCCGGCATGCAGCTTAGTAAATATTAACTCAACTCCTGGAATACCTTCTTCTGGGTGAATGTCAATTGGCATACCTCGGCCATCGTCACTCACCTCAAGCGAATTATCTTCATGTAAAATGACATCAATACGTGTTGCGTGCCCAGCCATTGCTTCATCAACACTGTTATCAATTACCTCTTGGCCTAAATGGTTTGGCCTTGTGGTATCTGTATACATGCCAGGGCGGCGTTTTACCGGCTCTAATCCATTAAGTACTTCAATGGCTTCGGCGTTATAATTTTGTTGAGTCATAGTTTTTATCTTTATATACGCTAATATCTGATTTTAAGAAAATCGACAATGCTTGAAAAAGCTCTCTCAAAGCCATTAAAGCTATGATCGCCGCCAAATTCAATTAACTGTTTACATTGTGAGTAATACTTTATTGCGTGCTGAAAATTTAACACTTCATCCCCTGTTTGCTGTAATAAATACAACAGCTCAGGGTGTTTTAACTCTGTCACCGTTAATGCTTTTAACGCATCTATATGACGAGATTGTAATTGGTAATTATAATCTTGATACGGATTATAATTAGGCCCAAGTATAGGCTCTAATAATGTATATGGGGCAACGGCAGGATTAATTACCACCGCAGGAATTTGATAACGCTGCGATAAATACGTGGCAAAAAAACCACCTAGCGAGCTGCCCAATAATACGGTATTCGGTGTTAATAGTTGCTCAAGCGCTATAATAGCCTCTACAGGCTCATGATTTAAGCGCGGCACACAATAATCAACATCATAGTGTGCCATAAGCTCACCAAAGCGCACAGCTTTATATGATTTTTCAGAGCTATTAAAACCGTGAATATAAATTACCCGTTTAACCATACCACGTCCGAGTGTATGTGCAGCTGTTGTTGCTCAGCATTTAAATACAGCATGCGATAAGCTGACCCTTTATTTTCTTGCTGCCAAGTCTCACTGTGTTTACTAAACTGCACGCAACTTGCAGGAGTGGCGTACACATTAAGCCCTCTAAACTGCTGTTGGTAGTCATTGTGAACATGCCCATGAAACAGCGCATCAACGCGGCCATTATTAACTAATAAATTTAATAGTTGCGGCCCATTTTCTAGCATATGTTTATCTAGGTAGCCATTAATAGGCAATGGGTTGTGATGACAAAATGCAATGTGGCGATTGCTTGAATTAACTAAGCACGCCATAATTTCATCCAAATGTGTGGCGCTAACCCACCCTGCTGGTGTATCACCTTTAGAGTTAATTAATATTAGCTCAATTCCTTGTGCCACTATGTGTTTAGCGTGTTGTATTTGTCCACCACTAATTAAATTAAGCTGTTCAATCTCATCATGGTTACCAGGTACCCAAAATACAGGGCAATCAACGTCACTATTATGAATAAGTTCTGCAAATAATAAATACGAATTAAAGCTGTGATCTTGTGTTAGGTCTCCACCAAATATCAACGCATCCGGCTGCTGCTTTGCTATATCAGCTAATGCTTTAACAAAATGTTCTGCTGTATTAACGCCAAAGTATTCAGCATCTTTATTACTAAAAAGGTGGCAATCAGTTAGATGTGCAATTCGAAGCGTAGTTTGTTCAAAATAATAAGTGTCATCAAACCAAGCCATTATTTACATCCCAATTAAGTGTTGATTGACCTTTTTCAACACACGCTACTAACCAATCATATAAAAAAGCATTTAACTGATACTTTTCATCTTTTTGATGCATTTTTGGGTTAGGGTAACCATATGAAGGCTTTATTCGTTGGTGGTAGTCATGATGAACAATTTCAGCCACCTTCGCATCATTGTACAAACGTACCGTTAAATACAACGGAGCAATGCCAACGAGCATGCCATTTAACTGTTTAATAGACACATCGAGTGTGTATTTGGCACTATCATCTATGTGAATTGCAAATTCACTGTGGCCTAATTTAATTTCTCTTACATTGCCAATCACTCGATCATGAGGCAGTAATTTTAAAAGGCGTACGTAATTGTGCTCACAAAGCGTTAAATACTTTGGAAGGCTTTGAATGTACCGATTAGTGGTTAAAATTGCTGTCAAAATACCGCCATTACTATTAAAAATTAAAAACTATGCCCACTTTTTACGTATCTTATCGCGATTTAGCGCTAACCATTGCAAGCTAATTACGGTAGCGGCATTATCTATTTCACCACTATTAAGTCGCTGCTGTGCTTCGTCTACGTGCATAATATGGGTTTTAATATCTTCACCTTCTGTTTCTAACCCATAAATGCCAGTACTCATTTGGCTTAAATCGGCGTGAGCTAAATATAAGAACAAACGCTCTGTAGTACCGCCGGGGCTTGAAAGGTAAGACAGCATAAACTCAAGTTCTGTTAAATTAAGCCCTGCTTCTTCAAACGCTTCTTTTTTAACAACCGCTTCGTAATCTTCACTGTCATCGGTCATACCCGCTATACATTCTAACAGCCAAGGCGTATGTTTGCTTTTAATTGCGCCAATTCGAATTTGTTCTATGAGCAATACTTGCTCAGTCACTGGATCATAAGGTAATACCGCGACCGCATCGCCACGCTCTAAAATTTCTCGACGAATAACCTCAGACTCTCCACCAGCAAACAGGGCATGCTGAAATTGATAAAGGTTTATTTTAAAAAAACCGTTATACAAATTTTCAACCGGTTTTAATCTCACATCATCATGGGTAAATTGAGTACGACTTTTATTCGCCATGTTTTTTATTTCCTTTTTGAAAGCGTAGATACATCAACGCCTTGATTGCCAGCCCTATTAAAACGCTAAATTGAGCGAATGAGGCGTGTTAGGTATATATTCTGTTACACTTGAGAACGTTGTTTTACTAATTTTTTTTTTAGTTATTAAGTAAAACAGGTTAACATGCCTGTAGTACAAAAATTGTCTAAGGACCGAACATCACATGAAAAAGAACATCCTTGCAGCACTGGTTAGTTTATCATGCGCATTGGGCTCAACCGTAGCCAATGCTGAAGATTTACTTCAAGTTTTTGAAATCGCAACAGCCAACGATCCTACCGTTTTAAAAGCAAAAGCCCAAGCTGATGCTCAATCATACCAAAGCGATCGCGCTATGAGCGCATTATTACCGCAAATTGGTTTGACTATGGGTTATACAAAGTCTGACTCAACTTCCTTCAGACAATCTGAAGATTTATCTTCTATTAATAAAATTAATTCTGAAAGCGACGAGTTTTCTCGTGGTATTAGCTTAAGCCAAACGTTATTTGATTTAGGCGCATGGAATTCATTAGGTATAGCCGACAAACAAGCACTTCAAGCAAGCGGTCAATACGACTTTGCTAAGCAAAACCTAATTGTTCGTGTTGCTGAGGGTTATTTTAACGTACTTAGCGCTATTGATAACCTTGAATTTGTACAAGCTGAAAAACGTGCCATTGAGCGCCAACTTGAACAAACTAAACAGCGTTACGCTGTAGGTTTAACAGCTATTACCGATGTACATGAAGCACAAGCACAATTTGATAACTCAGTAGCGCAAGAGATCATTGCTAATAATGCGGTAGAAACAGCCCGTGAGCAGCTACGTGAGATCACTGGTAAGTATCACGCAAAGCTTGATATGTTAAACACCAAAACGTTTTCTACTGTTAAGCCAAGTACGCCTGCAACTGATTTAGTTAAAATAGCTAAAGACAAAAACTTAAATCTGCAAGTATCAAAAATAACGGTTGATATAGCTAAAGAACAAATTGAACTCGCAAAAGCAGGTCATTACCCAAAACTAACGTTAAATGCTAGCTACGGCGACTCATTAACAGATAGTGAGTTAAATGGCGCTAGTTTTGACGACCAGCCTCGTTCTGATTCAACCTCTATTGGACTAAACTTTAGCGTCCCACTTTACTCAGGTGGCGCAACGGTTGCTGCAACAGATCAAGCACGTGCATTTTACGTTGCTGCTAGCCAAGATTTTGAAACCGATTATCGTGCAGTAACTCGCTCTGTAATTACTTCTTACAATCAAGTGGTATCTGACATTGCAACATTTAAAGCGCTCGAACAAGCAGTTATCTCAGCTGAAAGTGCATTAAAAGCCACTGAAGCGGGTTTTGAAGTAGGTACACGTACAATCGTTGATGTACTGATCAGTACGCAAAACTTGTACAATGCAAAGCGTAACCTTGCTGATGTACGTTATCGTTATGTTGTATCAACGCTTCGCTTAAAACAAGCAACAGGAACATTGAGCCGTGAAGATTTAGTGGGTATAAACCAAGGTTTAAATACCGTTAACTAAGCAGACGACTTCATTATAAATAATCACTAAAGCCAGCTTTTTGCTGGCTTTTTGTATTTTTTAACACATAGCGTTAAACTAGCCTTTTATTTTTAGAGAAATTTTTGTGGTTAACTCATCCCCTTTTAAAGCCTCTTTTTTAGGTCCTCGTTATTGGCTAACCTGGATTGGTGTTTTGTTTTTATATCTCATTTCTTGGTTACCGCAAAAACTACAATTAGCTATGGGTAAGCAGCTAGGACGCTTGGTTCATAAATATATGAAGCGTAGAAGGCATATTGCTGAGGTTAATATTAAACGCTGTTTCCCCACAATGAGCGAAACCGAGCAACAACAGCTGGTACTTAAGAACATGGAAAATACCGGTATTGCGATGGTTGAAACCGGCATGGCTTGGTGGTGGCCACAGTGGCGGGTCAAAAAAGTACTCGGGTCAATAAAAGGGCTTGAGCATTTTGAGCGCGTACAACAATCAGGAAAAGGCGTTTTATTACTTGTTCCACATATACTGCATCTTGAAATGACAAGTCGTGTAATGGGTTTGAAGTGCCAAGGTATTGGCTTTTACCGCCCGCATAACAATCCGCTTATGGAATACTTTACCACCAATGGACGTCTTCGCTCTAATGAATACATGGTTGGAAAAAAAGACGTAAAAGGATTATTAAAATCATTAAAAAATAAAAAACTGTGTTATTACTTACCCGATCAGGATTATGGCCGTAACCGCTGTGAGTTTGTGCCTTTTTACGCAGTACCCGATACAGCAACCACCACTGGTACACTAATGTTTGCAGGTAGTAAAAACTGCGAAACAATGAGCTTAATTGCTTATAGGGATAACAACGGAAAGTACCACTTAGAAATCGTGCCTGAGCTTGAAAACTTCCCAAGCGGCGATGATAAAGCCGATGTAACACGTGTTAATCAGCGCATGGAACAATCAATAAATGCCGCCCCTGAACAATATATGTGGTTGCATAGACGTTTTAAAACACGACCCGATAAAGACGCCCCCTCTTTCTATTAAAGATGGGTTATTAAAATAACAAAGATGAGTAACAGCCATGTGGTTTTGGATTAGATATATACTTTTAGCTTTATTGTTAATTGGTGCAGCCATTTACTTTCTACTAAATGGTTCGTCGTCACTCAATTATCAACAAACCACTAACGCTGCGGCTGAAGGGTTATCGCGGTTTTATGCATCAATCCGAGATAGAATTTCTGTCAATAAAGACAATGACAAATTTGTAATTGAACTCGAAAAACCCGATCTTAGCCTCGACAGAGCGCTAAACCAGCGTTCTTTTGTAGTAGAGCCTATGCCTTTAAATTGGAGTGGAGAAGTAGGCCCGCGTCGCTTCCAACGTGACTCAACCTTGCGTACCGTACTAACCCAATATGCTAATAACGAAGGTATTACTTTAATGTGGTACTTAGACAAAGATTACGTTGTTAAGGATCACTTTCGAATAGATAGCAGTTTTAACTCCGCTTTATACCGCGTTAGCCGCTCTATAAATGATGATTTTTCAAATGAAGTGTATGCGTTTTTCTGCCCTAAACAACGCGCAGCGGTTATTACCGAGCTACCGTCTGAATTTGTACGTACAAACTGTTTAAAGCTAAGTAATTAACTAGGGTCTGTTGACCTTTCAAGGTTGAATTTGCAGCAGTCTGTTTGGTATTTAGGCAAGGCAGAGCCTATGAAGTGTGGTTATTCCCCATAAATAGGCGATAACGTGGAATAAATGCCAAACAGGCGCTGCCCGAAGGGTTCTGCCTAGGGGCAATTAACTCTTTGTTGCTCGGTTCTTACTTAGCCCACTAGGTTACAAACCTCGCGCCGCGATTAAATTGCCCCTAGTTTGAACAAATATCAATCCGCAAAGTTCAACAGACCCTTGGCTTTATAGGCGCTCAATAATAATCGAGCGCCTATGTATTTATTCAATTTAATTCAAAAATAGCCTGCCATATCGACGTGACATTTTTAATATCTTCACTAAAATCTTCACGTTTTACGCAGCGACCCTGCTGATCTAAGCTCAACACATGATAGCGTGAGCGATAATCTATATAGGCTTTAATAAGTTGCTGTTTTTGTGTGTCTGTAATGCAACCAATTTTAGCTGCGTCCGTTAAAATTCTGACATTGTCAGAATAGTCGCATAAATGGGTAAATTCATGAGCGTACTTTAATACTAAATATTGGGTGATAAACTCAATATCGGTCATCGCCCCCACGTCTTGTTTTAAATCAAACTGCTGCTCGTTGCCTTTAGCTAAATGGCCACGCATTTTTTCGCGCATTTTAATTACGTCGGTTTTTAGCAGTTCAACATCACGTTTTTGACACAATATCTCGGCGCGAATTTGTGCAAAACGCGTTACTAATTCAGTTTGGCCTAAAATCAGCCTCGCTCTGACTAAAGCTTGATGCTCCCACGTCCATGCTTGAGTTTGTTGGTAATGATTAAAACTCTCTAAGTTAATCGCTAATAACCCTGACGCCCCCTCTGGGCGAAGTCGAGTATCTAATTCATATAAAATACCTGAGGCAGTACGGGTATTAAATAAATGCATTAAACGCTGTGCTAGCTTTAAATAAAATTGCCTTGAGTCAATTGCCTTGTCGCCGCAGGTATAGCTGGTACCGTCATGGTTATGCACGAACACTAAATCGAGATCAGAGTCATAACCCACCTCAAAACCACCGGTTTTTCCATACGCAATAACGGCAAAGCCTTTATGTTCATCATCGGTATTAGGTGGCATGCCAAAACGTTTAACACAATGATACCAAGCAATATTAACAGCCTGATCAACTATCGCTTCTGCAAGTGCGGTTAAGTGATCGCTTACTTTCATTACATCAATTACGCCAGTGGCATCTGCGGCAGCAATCCGTAACTGATGGGTTTGTTTAAACTGACGCAATGCTTCCATTTGTTGTTCAAGATCGTCATGTTCAATACGTAAAAAATACTGTCTTATTTCATCTTTATACGCTGTTAATGGGGTCGGTTTATACAGCACTGCAGGGTCGATAAGTTCATCGAGTAGAATGGGATACAATGAAATATGCTCTCCAATCCACTTGCTATGGCAACAGAGCAAAACTAACTGCTTTAACGTTCCAGGGTTTTCATACAACAGCTCTAAATAAGCGGTGCGCGAAATAATTTTATTTAGTATTTGACATACCGTTGTAAACGCACTGGCAGTAGCATTAAAGTCGTTTAATTGTTTTAGTAATGCAGGCATTAATTTATCAAGAATGTCGCGTCCACGGTTGCCCACTTTGGCTTTAGATAGGCGCTGTTTGAAGTCATGTAATGGTGTTTGCCACTCTTCTCTTGGTTCATTCAAAAAGCTAACATCACCATGATCCCAAGTACTTATAAACGCGCCTTCACAAGTATCAAGTGGTTCGGTTTCTTCACCAATCACCTGAATAAACTCATTATTAATTTGCGCCATGACCTGTTCTATTTTTTCAATAGCTGAGTCAAAATTACCTTGCTTCAACAATACATTCAGCCGTTGCTGATTTAGCTCATCATCAGGCAGAGTTTGTGTTTGCTGATCATCAAAAATTTGTAGGTATTGCTCTACCTTACGCAAATAAAGGTAGTTATTTTTAAGCCCTCTGGCTTCATGCTCATCAATCACTTGGCTAATTGTTAGCTGCTCTAATGCAGTTAATAGAGATTGTGTTTGTAAATTTGCTTCTCTGCCGCCCCTGACCATTTGCAATGC
The DNA here is from genome assembly GCF_903995135.1 of Pseudoalteromonas sp. 3J6. Taxonomy (GTDB): domain Bacteria; phylum Pseudomonadota; class Gammaproteobacteria; order Enterobacterales; family Alteromonadaceae; genus Pseudoalteromonas. Next base: position 3,864,443 of record NZ_LR877185.1, read on the forward strand.
TTGAACAATAAATTCAACTTCGCGAATGCCGCCACCACCTAGTTTAATATTATTAGTTAAGCGTTTACGACGCACTTCTTGGGCAATCATGAGTTTCATTTTTCTAAGCGATTCAATCACCGAAAAATCAATATAGCGGCGATAAACAAAAGGTCTCAGCAAGGTATTAAACTCCTGCCAATAACGATTAGGCGTGCCAATTAAACGCCCTTTTAACATCGCATAGCGCTCCCAATCACGCCCTTGCTCTTGGTAGTAATCTTCAATGGCATTAAAGCTCATCACCAACGGACCACTTTCACCAAATGGACGCAGGCGCATATCAACCCGAAATACTTGGCCATCCACAGTACATTGGTTCAGGGCTGTAATTAGCTTTTGGGCCACTTTAGTATAAAAAACAGATGCTTCGAGCGAGCGACGACCGCCTTGGGTTTTAACGTTGCGGGGGTATGCAAAAATAAGGTCGATATCAGATGAATAATTGAGTTCTTGCCCACCTAACTTCCCCATGCCTAGTACCATTAATGGTAAAGAATTTTTGTCTTCATCTAATGGTTCACCATTAGTTTTAGCAACATTTTTGTAGGCCCATTGATTAGCACTGTCTATTAGTTTATTGGCAAGTTCACTAATGTATTTAATACTATCCGCAATTGAGTTTTCACAACATAAGTCTAAAAAAGCGACTTTTAGCCAGTACTTTTCGCGATATTGGCGCAGTAATTGATGACACTGCTGCTCTTCGACTTCATTTATATTAAGCGTTGCAAAGGGATCTGAAATTTCTCTATTGTTAATTTCAACTTCGCACAGCAACCAAGATAATAGCGAAGGTTGAGAACTTAAACTGCGCCAAGCAAAATCACTTAACGCTAATAAACGCACGATTTGCTGCTGGATTTGTTGTTCGGGATACAGCGCTGCAAAACGCGTTTCACCCAGTTTTTGTAATTCAATCGGAAGCTGCGTGTCGTTACTCATCAATACCCTCTTTTATCTCACCAATAACCATACTAGAATGGTTAAAAACCTATCAAGGTAAATCTATTTAGGAACACCATGTCATATTTATCATTATCTAACACTAGTTTAGTTGCGATTGCTATTAGTTTTGTGGTTATTTGTATTATTATCATCAGTTTAAGAATTGTGACTCAAATAAAAGCAAAACAAGCACTTAAAGAAGAATTAGCGCAACATGATAACTTTGCAATGGGAATTAGTTTTGCTTCTGAAATATCAGTGGTGATCGCCACAATGGCATTTTTGTTCGATGAAATTAGTGTTAGCACCGCTCAATCAAATCCACTGAAAGTCATTTTGTTAATTGTGCTGTTATTTTCGTTTATAAAAATGGGACATTTAATCCACCGTAAGTGGATATTACGCCGCTTTAATGAAGAAGCAGCTATATTAAAACAAAACGTTTGTGCGGCGCTGGTTGATTCAGGCATGCTGATTGCCAACTGCATTTTAGTATTGGGTTTATATACGTGGACACACACTCAAGGCTTTAGTAATTTATTAATAGCCTCGGTAAGCTTTTTTGTTTTACAAGGCATGTTTGCCCTAGACAGTAAAATACGCGAAAACCGCTTTGCTAAAGCCAACCAAGGGGCCTCATTGCAAAGTAACTTTGGTTTAGAAAACACCTCCATTGGTATTCGCTATGCGGGTAAATCAATAGGCTTAGCTCTTGCTGCGTATGCTGGTTTATCGAGTGCGGCGTTTCAAAACGGTAAAATGGTAGAGAACTTATTTACTTTGGTAATGCATTGCGGTGTGATGTGGCTGTTACTATACTGTTTAACGTATATTATAAAAATTATTTCAATGCCAAATATAGATACCGCACTTGAAGTCGATCATCAGGATAATATTGGCATTGCCTGTATTGAATTTGCTGTATTTTGTGCTATTGGTTATTTATTAATAAGTATGTTTTCAATTTAGTACCAAACTCATTAAATTTAGCCGTTGCTTAACGTCCCTATTTAATTGTTTGGTAAATTAACAGGGATTTTAGGTATATGGCAATTAAAACAGGAAGTTATCTATTAATTGATATAGATAACGAGTTCAGTCGAGCATTTGTAAAGTATTACATAAATACTAATGATGCTGCTAAAAAAGACATCATTATAGCCGGTGCGAACACGCAAAAGCTGGTTAAAATGATGTTTGATGAACTCGTTAAAGATTATTGCTATTGCGATATTGAGAACGAAATCAGTATTTCAGAACTGGCCAGCTACCTTCACGAACACCACAATGTTCAAGGCGTATTATTCAACCAAACAGATTATTTGCTCGCTGATGATACACAGCGCTTTATTTATAATTCATTACATGAAAAACGCTATATTATTAGTCAAACCAATCATGGCTATGACATTACCCCCATAAATGAAGAGTGCCATTCAAATCATTTGTCCTGTGATACCGATATAGCCCAAACCGCACAAGAACTAACAGAGCTTGCAGTCCCTGAATATGAAAAATAAATAATTGCACCCAAGCCTTTGCTTACTTACCATAGAGGGATATAACTTCTATGTAAAAAAGTGATTTGCCATGCGAGTGCCTCATATTTATCAATCATCACCAATTGCCCTTAATACTCCTTTAAACCTTGACGATGATGCTGCAGGGCACATAGGCCGTGTGTTGCGCATGAAAGTGGGCGAGCAGGTTTCTATTTTTAATGGTGAAGGCGGAGAGTTTCTAAGTGAAATTATTGAGGTGAGTAAAAAGAGCGTGGTTGTTATGCCGCTTGAATTTAATCCTCATGACGTTGAATCACCATTAAAAATTCATTTAGGCCAGTGCGTATCCCGTGGTGACAAAATGGATTTTACCATTCAAAAGTCTGTTGAATTAGGGATCACTGAAATCACCCCTATTTTTAGCCAGCGCTGCGGCGTAAAACTAAGTGGCGACCGCTTAGAAAAAAAACACCAACAATGGCAAAAAATAGCCATTGCCGCAGCAGAGCAATCTGGGCGCAACTTTGTGCCAAAAGTACACTCACCTGTTGATTTAAAAACCTGGCTTGAACAGCAAACAGCTGCCATTAAATTAACTTTGCATCCTCGCGCCGAACACAGTATTAAAACCATTACCGTTCCCGATGACGGCGTGCGCTTTTTAGTAGGGCCTGAGGGTGGATTTACTGACGATGAAATAGCACAAACAAAGCAACAAGAATTTGTAGATATTCGCTTAGGCCCGCGGGTACTTCGCACAGAAACAGCAGCGTTAACCGTTTTAAGCGCACTGCAATTACAATTTGGCGATTTAGCTAATTGAAATAACTAAAAGCACCCACATATCAAGATTACAGTTGTAAAAAACACATAAACTAAGGCACAGCGCATGGCAATTAAGTTAGGCATTATTTCAGATCCTATTAGTGGATTTAATATTAAAAAAGACACCGGTTTTGCAATGATGATGCAAGCGCAAACCCGTGGCTACGAAATTTACTACATGGAAATGGATGATTTATTGCTGCGTCAAGGCAATGCCTACGCCACTGCAGCCAAAGCGCAGGTTTTTGATAACGCAGAAAAATGGTACCAACTTGAAGAAAAAACCACCATTGCGCTGGCTGATTTAGACGTTATTTTAATGCGTAAAGATCCGCCTTTTGATACTGAATATATTTACGCAACCTATATTTTAGAACGTGCTGAGCAAGCGGGTACTTTAGTTATTAATAAGCCACAGAGCTTGCGTGACGCCAATGAAAAACTATTTACAGCTTGGTTTAGTGAGCACACACCTGATACATTAGTTACCCGCAGCCAAAAGCAAATCCGTGAATTTTTAGCCCAGCACAAGGATATTATTTTAAAACCACTGGATGGTATGGGCGGTGCTTCTATTTTTAGAGTAAAAGCAGATGATGCCAATATTGGCGTAATATGCGAAACCTTAACTGAGCATGGCAGTCGCTTTGCGATGGCGCAAAATTACATTGAAGAGATCACTCAAGGTGACAAGCGCGTATTGGTTGTTGATGGTGAAGTTATTCCTTATTGCTTAGCGCGTATTCCACAAAACGGCGAAACGCGCGGTAACTTAGCCGCCGGCGGACGTGGTGAAGCACGCCCAATTAGTGAGTCAGATCTTAAAATTGCTCAAGCAGTTGCCCCTACATTGAAAGAAAAAGGCTTAATATTTGTTGGCTTAGATATCATTGGCGATAAGTTAACTGAAATTAACGTAACAGCACCAACCTGTGTTAAAGAAATTGAGGCCGCTTACGACATTTCTATTACCGGTATTTTATTTGATGCCATAGAGAGAAAACTTAGCTAAAGCCATAGCAAACTTTAAGCGCTGACGCTTCTATAGTCATCGCTTAAAGTTGAATAAATTTTTAGTGTTAAAACATGGGACTATGCCATACTCAAGATTCAATAACTAAAGGGGTAAAAATTATGCAGTCATTAGAAAATCACTTTTTAATTGCAATGCCATCAATGCAAGACCCTTTTTTTAAACGTGCGGTCACTTATATTTGTGAACACAATGAAGAAGGCGCTATGGGACTTGTTATCAATCAGCCGATTGATGTTACCGTAGGTGAGCTACTCGACAAAATTGATATTGATAACGATAAGTCGCAACATGCCGCGCAAGTGACAGTGTATGCTGGCGGGCCGGTAAAAACGGATCGTGGCTTTGTGCTACATTCACCAAAACCTGGGTACTCGGCAAGCCAAAAATTGAGCAGTGATATTATGATCACTACCTCAAAAGATGTATTAGCCACATTAACTACCGCTCAAGCACCCGAGCAATTTATAATTACCTTAGGTTACTCAGGTTGGGAGCAAGGCCAGTTAGAACAAGAGCTACTTGATAATAGCTGGCTGATTATAAAAGCCGACCCCAAAATAATTTTTGATACCCCAGTGGAAAAGCGCTGGGAAATGGCAGTCTCTATGCTTGGTTTTGATGTTAGCCAATTAAGCCCCGAAGCTGGACATGCTTAGGGTCTGTTGACCTTTGCGGATTAAAATTTGTTCAAACTAGGGGCGATTTAATCGCGGCGCGAAGTTTGTAACCTAGTGGGCTAAGTAAAAACCGAGCAACAAAGAGTAAATCGCCCCTAGGCAGAACCCTTCGGGCAGCGCCTGTTTGGCATTGATGCTGCGTTATCGCCTATTTATGGGGAATAACCACACCACAAAGGCTCTGCCTTGCCTAAATACCAAACAGACTGCTGCAAATTCAACCTTGAAAGGTTAACAGACCCTAATAACATAAAAGACAAACATGACTAAGAAAACTGTAAAAGCGCAAGGTGAGCGCACCGTAATGGGATTTGATTTTGGTACTAAGAGCATTGGTATTGCAATTGGTCAAGAATTGACAGGCAGCGCCACCAGCCTAAAGGCGGTGAAAGCTCAAGATGGCATCCCTAATTGGGATGACATTGCTGTACAGGTAAAAGAGTGGCAACCTGACTTAATGGTAGTTGGCTTACCGCTTAATATGGATGGCACTTCTCAAGAGGTCACCTTTAAAGCCAAAAAGTTCGCCAATCGATTGCATAATCATTACGGTATTGCGGTTCATACTCAAGATGAGCGCTTAACTACCGCTGATGCTAAAGCGCGGTTGTTTGAACGTGGTGGTTATAAAAACTTAGGTAAAGGCAACGTAGATAATATGTCTGCGGTGATAATTCTAGAGAGCTTTTTTGAAGCCAGTTATGGCGAATAAATTGATTTAACAAAAAAGCGCTTAAAGCGCTTTTTTTATGCGTGGATTTAGATTTGGGTCTATTAACCTTTGCGGATTAAAACTCGTTCAAGTAAGGGGCGATTTAATCATGGCGCGAGGTTTATAACCTAGCCGGCTCGATAACTGCTCCTGCGTTATTCTACTGGCTTACATCCATGTAGGCAGCAACGAGTTAATTGTCCTTAGGTAATATTACCTTTATCATCAAGGCCATCAATGGTTACACCTTGCAAAAAGCCTGCCCCTTGCTGCTCGTTATTACGCAGTTTTATCATTAAACGTAAATCATTTGGCGAGTCTGCATGATGAAGTGCATCGGCATAGTTAATCCGTTGCTGTCTATAAAGCTCAAACAGCGCTTGGTCAAAGGTCTGCATGCCCATTTCTGTTGATTTAGCCATAGTTTCTTTAATAGCACCAATATTACCGTTTTTAATCAGCTCACTCACCATTGGCGTATTCAATAACACCTCTATAGCAGCAGCACGCCCCTCACCATCAGAGGTTGGGATAAGCTGCTGGGCAATAATAGCGCGTAAGTTTAATGCTAAATCATATTTAAGCTTATCGTGCTTCTCTTTTGGCACTAAATGCATAATACGATCAATAGCTTGGTTAGCATTGTTAGCATGCAAGGTGGCAACACATAAGTGACCAGTTTCTGCAAAGCTTAACGCATACTCCATAGTTTCTTGCGATCGAATTTCACCAATTAAAATAACATCAGGCGCTTGGCGTAAAGAGCTTTTGAGTGCTGACTCAAAACTTTCAGTATCTAAGCCCACTTCACGTTGAGTAATAATGCTTTTTTTATGTTCATGCACAAACTCAATTGGATCTTCTATAGTTAAAATATGCCCTCGTTGATTGCGATTTCTATAACCAATAAGCGCCGCCAAAGACGTTGATTTACCTGTTCCCGTACCACCGACAAATAATACCAGTCCGCGCTTTGACATAATCACATCTGTAAGCGCTGAGGGCAATCCAAGTTCTTTTACATCAGGTATTTGGGTCACAATCCGGCGAATAACCATCCCCGCTCTGTCGCGTTGCCAAAAAGCCGAAATACGAAAGCGCCCTTCGCTGGTTGCAATTGCAAAGTTACACTCTTTGGTGCTATGAAACTCTGCCTTTTGCTTTTCACTCATCGCTGATTCAACTAATTCCAGCGCTTGCTCATCGGTTAGTTTGTCATCATTAAGAGGTATCAGCTCGCCATTAATTTTAGCGCTAATAGGCAGCTGGCTTGATACAAATAGATCAGAGCCTTTTTTGTCGATCATTATTTGTAAAAAGTGATTTAGAGATAAAGTCATAATAATTCCTTAAGCGCTAAACTGCGTCTTATCTTGTGCTTTTGTATACGCCGCTGAGTGAGTGATAATGCCTCGGTTAACTAGATTCGTTAAACATTGATCCATGGTTTGCATGCCCTGCGACGCACCAGTTTGAATCGATGAGTACATTTGAGCAATTTTATCTTCACGAATTAAGTTACGAATAGCAGGCGTTGCCAACATGATTTCGTGTGCAGCCACTCGCCCTCCACCGACCTTTTTGATCAGTGTTTGTGAGATAACCGCACGCAATGATTCAGAAAGCATAGAGCGGATCATGTCTTTTTCTTCACCAGGAAATACGTCAATAATACGGTCAATGGTTTTAGGTGCCGACGTGGTATGCAAAGTGCCAAACACTAAGTGACCAGTTTCAGCAGCAGTCATAGCAAGGCGAATAGTTTCTAGATCTCGTAGCTCACCTACCAAAATAACATCAGGGTCTTCACGCAATGCACTTCGCAAGGCATTAGAAAAACTATGTGTATCGCGGTGAACTTCACGCTGGTTAATTAAGCTGAGTTTATTATCGTGCACAAATTCGATAGGATCTTCAATGGTCAGTACATGATGATGTTTATTTTGATTTATATAGTCCACCATGGCTGCGAGTGTAGTCGACTTACCTGAGCCTGTAGGGCCGGTAACTAATACTAAGCCTCGTGGGTTATCTGAAATTTGTTTGAATATTTCCGGCGCGCCCAAATCTTCAAGTGTCAATACATCACTCGGGATAGTACGAAACACGGCAGCAGGACCACGATTAGAGTTAAAGGCATTTACACGAAAACGTGCTAAATTAGGGACTTCAAAAGAAAAATCCACTTCGAGATTTTGTTCATAGTCCTTACGCTGGTTATCGTTCATAATGTCATAAACCAGACTGCTGACTTCTTTATCTCCAAGTGCTGGTATATTAATACGTCGCACATCACCATCAACACGTATCATAGGTGACACCCCTGATGATAAGTGCAAATCTGATGCTTTATGTTGCACACTAAATGCCAATAATTCGGTGATATCCATTTATGACTCCACAACTAACTGATAAATATATGGTTACAATAGCAGAACGACTCGCATCCGCCTACGCTAGAATTGCAGAGGCAGCGCAAAATGCACAGCGTAATAGTAACGACATTACGTTACTTGCAGTATCTAAAACCAAACCCGCCTCTGATATTATGGCAGCTTATGAGCAAGGGCAACGCCAATTTGGTGAATCTTATGTTCAAGAAGCTGTAGATAAAATAGCGCAACTAGCCACATTTAGCGATATTGTTTGGCATTTCATTGGCCCTATACAGTCAAATAAAAGCGCTTTGGTGGCTGCTAATTTTGACTGGGTACAAAGCGTCGACAGACTAAAAATAGCAAAACGCTTAAACGCTCAGCGTCCACAGGAAATGCCCGCTCTTAATGTACTGATACAAGTTAATATTAGCGCAGAAGATGCTAAATCAGGCTGTACCATAGAAGAGATTGACCAACTAGCGCAATTTATAAGTCAGTGTTCACAGTTAAAATTACGCGGACTAATGGCTATTCCTGCAAAAAGTGACGATGCTAACACGCAAATTCAATATTTTGAGCAATTACAAACTTGCTTTGATAAACTACAGACCCAATATCCTCATATAGATACGTTGTCGATGGGGATGAGTAACGATGTAGAGACTGCCATAGCGGCAGGTTCAACCATGGTGAGGATCGGCACAGATATTTTTGGAACACGAACTTAAAAGGTGATAACAGACATATGTCAGATAAAAAAATCGCATTTATAGGCACAGGTAATATGAGCTACGCCATCATTGGTGGCATGGTAAAAAACGGCTTTAACGCAAACAATATTATTGCAACTAACCGCAACCAAGAAAAACTAGCCAAGGTAGCATCCGACTTTAAGGTGCAAACCACCAGTGATAATAACGAAGCTATGCGCGATGCAGATGTCATTGTTCTGTCTGTTAAACCACAAATGATGGGCGACTTGTGCCAATCATTTCAAGATTCAGGCATCGACTTTAGTGATAAATTATTTATCTCAGTCGCTGCAGGTCTAACCGTTAAACGCTTACGTGAAATGCTTGGCCAAGATGTGAAAATGGTGCGTTGTATGCCAAATACACCGTCGTTACTTGGCCGTGGTGTATCGGGCTTGTATGGCGCTGGCGAAACGCAAAGCGAACATGAATTTGTACAACAAGTTTTTGAATGTACAGGTATAGTTGTGTGGGTAGAGCAAGAATCGCAAATTAACGATATCATTGCTGTGACAGGCTCATCGCCAGCTTACTTTTTCTTATTTATGGAAGCGATTGAAGAAAAAGCGAAAGCACTTGGCTTTAATGATGAAGACGCGCGTCGCTTAGTACAGCAAACAGCGCTAGGCGCAGCTGAAATGGCACTTAGCCAACCAGATATTAGCATTTCGCAACTTCGCGCCAATGTAACCTCAAAAGGCGGTACCACGCATGCAGCTGTTGAGCATTTAAAAGCGCAAGGTTTAACCCAAACTGTGGGTGATGCAATGGATGCGTGTATTGCGCGTGCAGTGCAAATGGAACAAGAACTTTAAAACCATTTTTTATTGAAGGTTATACTATGAATGCCATGCAATTTTTAATTAGCACCTTGTTTGATCTATTTTTAATGGTGGTACTACTGCGTTTTTGGCTACAATGGGCAAAAGCCGACTTTTACAACCCGATGAGCCAATTTGTGGTCAAAGCCACTTCGTTTGCAGTTAACCCGCTGCGAAAAATCATTCCAGGGCTAGGCGGGCTTGATTTAGCCTCTTTATTGCTGGCATTTATAGTGGCTGCGGCAAAAATAAGTACATTAATGTGGCTTATTTATAGCTCTTGGGCTATTCAACCTGTGCTTATACAGGCGCTAATAACTGTTTTAAAAGAAGGTTTAAATTTAGTCTTTTGGGTGTTAATCATCCGCGCTATTTTAAGCTGGGTAAGCCAAGGCTATAACCCAATTGAAGCGGTATTCCATCAGCTTACTGAGCCAATGTTAAAGCCGATCCGTAAAATCTTACCTCCACTAGGAGGCTTAGACTTATCGGTATTGGTACTGATCATCGGCATTCAGTTTTTACAAATGCTGCTAATGGACCTTTTAGCTTAAGCACAACGTAATATAAAAGAGGCCTAGCGCCTCTTTTTTACATACTCAGGAGTTAACCATGCAACGTTTAATAAAGTTTTGTTTTATTGCTTGTCTCGCTTTAGCATTTAATGCACACAGCGCTCAAGAACAAGGCGCCCAATACAAAGAACTAGGCCCTTGGCAAGTTCATTACATAGCCTTTCCATCAACGTTTATTCAACCGCAAATAGCTAAAGCCTATGACCTTGAGCGTAGTGGCTATAAAGGTATTGTTAATATTTCAATATTAAAAAATAATGCAGATAAAGCCGCTCAAAAAGCGACATTACAAGGTATCGCTAAAAACTTATTAGGTAACAAGCAAACCCTTAACTTTAAAGAAGTCGTTGAAGGCGATTCAATTTATTACCTAGCACAAGTAGATTACACCAACGAAGAAATTTTACGTTTTGAAATTGAAATCCAACAAGGTAATCAGTTTCAAACATTAAAGTTTAAGCAAAAATTTTACGTAGATTAAATATGACCAACACCTTAGTACTTGCAACCGGTAACCCCGGAAAAGTGAATGAGCTGGCTAACATGCTCAGCTCACTTAATATTAATGTTGTACCGCAAAGCGACTTTAATGTCAGTGACGTAGCCGAAACAGGCACCACGTTTGTAGAAAACGCGATAATTAAAGCGCGTCATGCGGCTAAAATTACCGGACTGCCTGCTATTGCAGATGATTCAGGCTTAGAAGTGGATGGCCTGAATGGCGCGCCAGGTGTTTACTCTGCTCGTTTTGCAGGAAATAGCGCAAGCGATCAAGATAATATCGATAAATTACTGGCTGATTTAGGCAACAACCCTAATCGCAGCGCTCGCTTTTGGTGTGTGTTGGTACTAATGCGTCATGCCGACGACCCTACTCCACTTATTTGCAGTGCTAGCTGGGAGGGCGAAATTACCCTTAGCCAACACGGTAAAGGTGGCTTTGGTTACGATCCTATCTTTTTTGTACCATCAGAAAATTGTACCAGTGCAGAGCTTACAAAAGAGCAGAAGAATGCACTAAGTCACCGTGGGCAAGCACTTAATAAATTACTACAAGAGTTACAACACAAAGGCGGCCTGTGAACCTTCCTCCACTGAGTTTATATGTGCACGTGCCTTGGTGCGTGCAAAAATGCCCTTACTGCGACTTTAATAGCCACGGGCAAAAAGGTGACATCCCTGAAGCTGAATATGTACAGCACTTAATTGACGATTTAAAAGCTGATTTACACTTAGTACAAGGGCGAAAAATTCACAGTATTTTTATTGGCGGCGGCACGCCAAGCCTATTAACCGGCGCAGCATACACCCGTTTACTCAATGAAATCGATAACCTAATTGGTTTAAGCGATAACTGTGAAATAACCCTTGAAGCAAACCCGGGCACAGTCGAAACTGGCCGTTTTAAAGATTATGTAAAAGCAGGGATTAACCGTATCTCTATTGGCGTGCAAAGCATGCAAAATGATAAGTTAAAAGCCTTAGGCCGAATTCATGGTGCCGATGAAGCCTGTTATGCGGCACAACAAGCTACTGAAGCAGGGTTGAATAGCTTTAACCTTGATTTAATGCATGGTTTACCAGGGCAATCTCTCGATGACGCACTAAGTGATTTAAAACAAATTATTGCCCTGAGCCCTCCACATATTTCTTGGTATCAGCTCACCATTGAGCCTAATACACAATTTGCTTCAAAACCGCCCACGTTGCCGCAAGATGAGACCTTGTGGGATATTCAAGAACAAGGCCAAGCATTATTAGCACAAGCAGGCTATCAGCAATACGAAATATCGGGGTATGCAAAACCGGGCTTTCAATGCCAACATAACTTGAATTATTGGCGGTTTGGCGATTATCTTGGTATTGGCTGTGGCGCCCATGGTAAGGTCACTGATGCGAAAACGGGGGTGATAACACGCACTGAAAAGGTTAAACATCCACGGGGCTACATGGACATTATTAAGCCCTACTTGTACAAAAGCTGGCAAGTAGAACAAGACGACTTAGCGTTTGAATTTTTTATGAATCGCTTTCGTTTAACAGAGCCATGCCCGATTGAAGACTACAGTGCACTGACTAATCAGCCATTACAAAGCCAACAAGCGGCTTTGAATAAAGCCATTAACACAGGTTTATTAATAGAAAAAGACGGCCATTGGCAAGTAAGCCTTAAAGGCCATCGCTTTTTAAATGACCTGCTAGAATTGTTCGTATAACGCTTTTGGCGTTATGCGCATGTAAAGTAAATACATGAAAAATTAAAATACCCTAATGGGTTTCTAACAACAAAAGGGAAACGAATGCGTAAACTTACTCTAATTGCTGCCACGGTAAGCGTGGCACTGCTTGCTGGTTGCCAACAAGCAACACAACAATCAACGCCAGCACCGGCGGTTCAAGCTCAACCGGTACAAAGTGAAATTGATAAAGCGAATGCTTTTTTTGAAGACACTTTTAATCGTGATGTAATGAGCAGCCCAGTTTATCAAACCTACATGGGCATCAAAAAAGATTACGATAAATGGGATGACAACAGCGAAGAAAAAGCGCTTAAAGACTTGGCACAAACTAAAGCCGATTTGGTCACCCTCAACAGCATTAACCGTGCGCAATTAGATGCAGCGACTCAAGTAAGTTATGATTTAAAAAAACAAGATTTAGAAGCCAGCATTGCTGATTTTAAATGGCGTTACCATAACTACCCAGTAAACCAGATGTTTGGTACGCACTCTATGGTGCCGGCTTTTTTAATTAACCAGCATCAAATTAGCAACGTAAAAGAAGCCAACGATTACATTGCTCGTTTAAATGGGGTGCCAGGTGTATTTGATCAACTTATTACCGGCTTAGAAATTCGCGCCGATAAAAACATTATTGCACCTAAATTTGTATTTCCACACGTGATTGATTCAAGCAAAAACATCATTAAAGGTGCGCCGTTTGAACAAGGTGAAGATTCTACGCTTTTAGCTGACTTTAAACGCAAGGTAAATGCATTAGAAATCGACCAAGCTGAAAAAGATGCACTTATTAGTAAAGCGACTAAAGCATTAAAAACAGCAGTTAAACCTGCTTACTCTAAGTTAATTAACTACATTGCACAGCTAGAAAAACGTGCTGATGACCGTGACGGTGCTTGGAAATTCCCTGATGGCGAAGCGTTTTACAATAACGCGCTTAAACGCACTACCACGACAGACCTTACAGCAAAAGAAATTCATGCCATTGGCCTTGCCGAAGTGTCACGTATTCATGATGAAATGCGTGCCATCAAAGATAAAGTCGGTTTTGAGGGTGACTTAAACGCTTTTATGCAGTTTATGAAAACCGACAAGCAATTCTACCTTGCTAATACTGAAGCGGGTAAAGCGCAGTATCTAAGTGAAGCTAAAGGCTTAATTGATAACATGAAAACACGCTTAGATGAGCTGTTTATTGTAAAGCCAAAAGCCGACATGATAGTAAAACGTGTTGAAGCTTTTCGTGAAAAAGCGGCAGGTAAAGCGTTTTATCAACAACCTGCCCCAGATGGTTCTCGCCCAGGTATTTACTACGCCAACCTATACGACATGGAAGCAATGCCAACTTACCAAATGGAAGCTCTCGCTTACCATGAAGGTATTCCGGGTCATCACATGCAAATTGCTATTTCACAAGAATTAGAAGGCGTGCCTAAGTTCCGTAAATTTGGTGGTTACACAGCCTACATTGAAGGTTGGGGTTTATACTCAGAGTTACTACCAAAAGAAATGGGCCTTTATGAAGACCCGTATTCAGATTTTGGTCGTTTAGCTATGGAATTATGGCGTGCCTGTCGTCTAGTAGTTGATACCGGTATTCACGCAATGAAGTGGACTCGCCAAGAAGGTATTGATTACTACGTTAACAACACTCCTAACGCCACTTCTGACGGTGTAAAAATGGTTGAGCGTCATATTGTAATGCCATCACAAGCAACGGCTTACAAAGTAGGTATGCTGAAAATATTAGAACTACGTGAAGCAGCTAAAGAGCAACTTGGCGACAAGTTTGATATTCGTCAGTTCCACGACGTAGTGCTTAAGAATGGCCCTGTACCATTGAACGTTCTAGAAAACTTTGTTGATGAGTGGGTTGCTAGCAAACAAGCTTAATTATCTAGGGTCTGTTGACCTTTCAAGGTTAAATTTGCAGCAGTCTGTTTGGTATTTAGTCAAGGCAGAGCCTATGTGGTGTGGTTATTCCCCATAAATAGGCGATAACGCAGCATCAATGCCAAACAGGTGCTGCCCGGAGGGTTCTGCCTAGGGGCGATTTACTCTTTGTTGCTCGGCTTTTACTTATTCTTACATGGATGTAAGCCAGTAGAATAACGCAGGAGCAGTTATCGAGCCCACTAGGTTACAAACCTCGCGCCGCGATTAAACCGCCCCTAGTTTGAACAAATTTTAATCCACAAAGGTAAACAGACCCTAGTAACTACTTAAACATATAAAAGGTCGCAATTGCGGCCTTTTGTTTTATAAAGCAAAAAATTAAGCTAGGATAAAGTAGGTATTCAAGGAGAACAGAATGGATCTAAGCATACAGCTACTCAATGCGCGTATTAAACAACAACAGTTTGATGAGCTTGATAACGACTTTAAAAAGCTTACTGACGCTCAAAAAGTGATGCAGCTTAATTACCTGTTTGAAAGCGCGTTACGCATGAGTATTAAATACGATTTTATGCAAAACATTGCCGTGCGAATTTTAGCGAGCAATACGCCACCAGCGCCGTTTATTGAACAGCTAACCAGTTTAGATGCACTGAGCTTTTTTACTCCTGCGCTTAAATTAAATAAAGGCTTTATTAGTACAGATAGCCATGGCAATAACGTGTTACATAATGTGTTCAAGCACGCAGCGCCGAGTCAATTGCCTTTTAACTATGTTCGCTCGTTAATGTTATTTGAATCTAATGAAGAGTTACTGCATGCATTGGCGCAAATCAATCAGTACGGGCTCACTCCTGTGGCCAGCTATATCGTTTATGCACATAAGCCCAACATTCCGGTAAAGCATGAATTCTCAGCCTTACTGGCATTAATGGAAATAGAACAAAAACAAAATCCTAGAGCAAAATTACAATTGCTTGAGGCATTAAAAAACGACCCTCCAAGCGAAATTACCTTGCTATTAAGCGCCGCATATTTACAGCGCTCTACTGAACAAGTAGCGGCACTAATCTGATAAGTAATATTCTACGCTAGTAACCACGCGTACATTTTTAATTTGCGGTGTGTTTGAATCCCGATCGCTAATACTAAACTGCCCTTGGCGTGCGGTTTTAATTTTACCTAAAAGGGAGTTTGAATCTTTCGCAAATTTATTTGCTACTTCACGAGCTTTTTCTGTGGCTTCTTGCACCATGGCTGGCTTTATATCGTTAAGCCCAGTAAAAATATATTCAATACGAGTTTGATAGTTATCTTGCACTATGGCTATATTTTGTTTAGCTAACTGACTCACTTTACTCAGTGCGTTTTTAACTTTATCAGGGGCATTAGAGTAAACAATAATATTTGAGCTAATAACGTATCTAAACTTTTGATTGTCGTTCGCGTATTCACGCGCTTGCTTATCAATAATAGATTGAGTGCCTGTCGATATTTCCTCATCGTCAAAGCCATGTAGCTTTAAAAAGGCAATTACGGCATCGTTTTTTTGCTCAACTCGCTCAACAAGCTTTTCAAGGTTGTTATCGGCGTCATTAAACTGCAGCGGCCAAATAACAGTATCAGCGACCACTTCACGCTCTGCTAAGCCTTTGACCTGAACAGTGCGCTCCATGCCTTTAATATCAAGTGCGGCTCCTTTGATGATAAAGCCCAATGCAATTAAGCCGATGCTTAAACAAACTGCTGCCATAACAACGGTTACATTCGATATTTTATTCACTTCACTCTCCTTGATTAGGGTCTGTTGACCTTTGCGGATTAAAGCTTGTTCAAACTAGGGGCGATTTAATCGCGGCGCGAGGTTTGTAACCTAGTGGGCTAAGTAAAAACCGAGCAACAAAGAGTAAATCGCCCCTAGGCAGAACCCTTCGGGCAGCGCCGGTTTGGCATTGATGCTGCGTTATCGCCTATTTATGGGGAATAACCACACCACATAGGCTCTGCCTTGCCTAAATACCAAACAGACTGCTGCAAGTTTAACCTTGAAAGGTCAACAGACCCTAATATCAATAATAAGCATGTTCACGCTCGAAAAAACACAATAAACAGGTTACATTGAGGCAGTACAGAACGCAAAACTTAATCAGCCAAGGAAACGCAATGAGTCTAAAACGTATTAACCAGTTTTTTAACCCAAGCTCTGTTGCTGTTATTGGGGCATCAAACACCGCCACTCGCGCGGGTAATGTGGTAATGCGCAACTTACTGCAAGGTGGCTTTAAAGGGCCTATTATGCCCGTTACCCCAAATCATACAGCGGTACACGGCGTATTGGCTTACCCCAGTATTGAAGCCTTACCTAAAGTGCCTGATTTAGCCGTTATCTGTACCAATAAAAACACCTTAATGAAAATTATTGAGCAGCTAGGTACGCTTGGCTGTCATAGTGCCATTATTATTGCGGATGGCTTAACCACAGTTCAAAAAAAGGCACTCAAAGAGAGCGCAGCTAAGCATAAAGTCACCCTGCTTGGCTCAAATTGCTTAGGGTTACTTATTCCGCATATAGGCTTAAATGCAAGCTTTTCTCATACTGTTGCCACGCCAGGTAAACTGGCTTTTGTATCGCAATCTGCAGCAGTTTGCTCAACTATTCTCGATTGGGCAAAAAATAAAGAAATTGGCTTTTCATACTTTGTATCTATGGGGGATTGTTTAGATATTGAGTTTGACGAAATACTCGACTTTTTAGGCCGTGATGCTAAAACCAAAGCCATATTACTGTACATCGATAATATTGATGATATCCGCAGCTTTATTTCTGCCGCTCGAGCAGCCGCATTTTCTAAACCTGTTATTGCTATTAAAACTGGCAGAACCAGCGCAGGGGCTCTCGCCGCTGAAATACACACCGGCGGAAAACAAAGCTCAGATGCGGTATATGATGCCATGTTTCAACGTGCGGGTATGCTAAGAGTAAACGACTTACGTGAGCTCTTTGCCGCCACCCAAACCTTGGCAATGCATCCTAAGTTACTGCAAGTAGAGCAACTTACCATATTAACCAATGGTGGCGGCCCTGGAGTGATGGCGGTTGATGAACTCATTCAAAGCTCAGGAAAACTTGCTCAGCTCAGTGATGAAACTCGCGAAGCACTTAATAAAGTGATCCCGCATTCAGACACCGCTGCCAATCCGGTCGATATATTTGGCGATTCTGCGCCAGTGCGTTATAAGCATGCGTTAGAAATATTACTAAATGCTAAAGAAGTTAAAAACTTACTGATCATCCACACTCCATCGGCTTTGGCCCCAAGTGAAAATTACGCTCAGGTTATTGTTGAGGCACTAAATAAATTACCAAAAATGGCACGCCCGTATGTAATTACTAATTTTATGGGTGAAGATGCCGCTTTTGCTGCAAGACGTATCTGCGCCAATAATGCCATCCCTACCTATCGTACCCCAGAAGGGGCGGTAGGCGCCTTTATGCACTTAGTAAGCTACCGTCGTAATCAAAAGCATTTAACTCAAACACCAGAATCAAATACTGACGATGCAACTATTAATAAAGTAGCAGCGAAAGCGACTATAAAAGAGTTTTTAAATGATGAACAACATTACTTATCAACCCATCAAGCAAGTCATATTTTAAGTAGTTACGGCATTGACTGTATTCAAACTGAAGTTGCCTACACTCCAACCGAAGCCAAAGAGCAAGCAATAGAGCTGGGCTTTCCGGTGGCATTGAAATTGATTAGCCCCAGTATTCCCTCTAAGTCTGAAGTCGGCGGTGTCGTACTAAACCTCAATGATGCGCAAGAGGTAGAGCAAACCGCATTTGCCATGCTGTTAAGAATAAAGAACACCTACCCTGATGCCATAATTGATGGTTTTTCGTTACAAAAAATGGCACCTCGAGCGGGAGCTAACGAGCTGCGTATAGCCATTAAAACAGAGCCTAATTTTGGGCCGGTTATTTTATTAGGTGAAGCCGGTACAGGGCTTGAATATGCACAAGCCGCAGTCGCTTTGCCACCACTGAATATGAACCTAGCTAAATATTTAATTGCCGCCGCCCATGATAAAGGCGTACTTAAAGATCGTGTTCTGCCAGAAAAAGTAGATAAATATCGCTTGTGTTCACTACTAACTCGAATTTCTCAATTGGTCGTAGATCAACCGGATATCACCTCGTTAGAGCTAAATCCTATTCTAGCTAGTAATGGCCAGTTTTTAGTACTTGATGCCACCATGAATTTGAATCAGTATCAGGCTCAAGCACATCGAAAACGTTTATCTATTCGTCCTTACCCTATTGAACTAGTTGAACAAGTCACTTTAAAAAATAATACCTTAGCAACGCTCAGACCAATCAAACCTGAAGATGAGCAAGCACATCAAGCGTTTGACCAGTCATTAACTAAAGAAGATAGGTATAAACGCTTTTTTGGTGAGTTACCACAATTTAACCACGATCAACTCGCGAAAATGACGCAAATTGATTACGACCGCGAAATGGCGTTTATTGTTACCCAAACACAAGACGAGCAACAGCACACCCTAGGGGTTTCACGAGTGATTATGGACCCAGATAACTTACAAGCAGAGTTTGCTATTGTAGTGCGTTCTGATTGCCAAGGGCTTGGATTAGGGCGTATTTTAATGAATGCAGCAATTTCTCATTGTAAGCGCCAAGGGGTAAAAACCGTTGAGGGGATCACCCTACCTGAAAACACTGGCATGATTGAGCTGGCTCGTAAACTCGGATTTAAAATTAGTCGTGATTTTGAAGAAGGCAGTATCAATATGTTACTCACATTATAATAATTATTATGCAGAAACTTAGACAAACCATCAACCAAGTATTTGAGTCTTCAGGTAAGTACCAACGGGCCGGTCACTTTTTAGATGCCCTACTAATCACTATTATTATGATAAATGTGGTGGCCATCGTACTCGAATCAGTGCACAGCATTGCCACTGAGTACTACAACGAATTTTTAATGTTAGAGCTGGTATCGGTTGCCATATTTAGTGCTGAATACCTAATACGTGCTTGGACCTGTGTAGATAGAGTAAAATACGCCTCTATGGATTGCTCCAATACACAAAAGCGGATCCGCTATATTTTATCACCACTGGCTATCATCGATTTAATCGCCATTTTGCCAAGCCTGCTAATGCTTTTCTTTGCTTTAGACTTGCGTTTTTTACGCGTACTACGTTTATTAAGAGTATTTAAGCTCACTCGTTATTCACGGGCTATGCAGCTGTTATTACAGGCATTTATTGATGAAGCAAGTTCATTATTGGCTGCATTTTTTATTATGGCAGTAGTACTTATTTTAGCTTCATGCGGTATTTATTTATTAGAACATGACATTCAACCAGACAAGTTTGGCTCAATTCCGGCCGCAATGTGGTGGGCAATGGCAACACTTACGACTGTAGGCTATGGTGATGTTGTGCCAATAACACCCATTGGTAAGCTGTTTGGTGGTGTCATCACTCTAGTAAGCATGGGCATGGTGGCTATACCCACTGGTTTATTAGCGTCGAGCTTTTCAGAGCAAGTTCGTAAACGTCGTCAGTTATTTGAAGATGCCACCCATGAGCAAATAACCGACGGTAAACTCTCCGACGAGCAATTACATCACCTAGAAGATCTTCGCTACAAACTCGGGTTAAGTAAGTTAGAAGCTAATAAAGCAATAAAAGCGGAACTTAATAAACGCAGCTCACATTTATTTTGTCGCCATTGTGGTAAGCGCCCTTAATAACACATACACAAAGCTGAGGCGCTTTAAGCTTGTGAAAATACAGGCTGCCAATCGCGCTCAATGAGCTCAAGCACTTGCTCTTTAGGCACCGCTTTACTGAACAAATAACCTTGAAAGTAGCTGCAACCTTGAGCTTTTAAGAAGGCCAGTTGATGTGCGCTTTCAACCCCTTCAGCAATACACTCTTTACCTAAACTGCTGGCTAAAGTCAGCGTGGATTGAATAATCGCTTCGTTATCCGAATCAATACCAATATCTTGCACAAAGCTGCGATCTATTTTTAATACATCAATGGGGAAGCGCTTCAAATAAGTTAACGAGGCATACCCTGTTCCAAAATCATCCATGTACAACTTACAGCCTAGTTGCTTTAATAAGTCCATATTTTTAAGCGCATGTTCTGAGTCTCGCATTAAAATAGACTCTGTTATTTCAAACACAATAGCCTCGGGCGGCAGCGCCGCATTATTTAGTGCTTGGCGAATTTCAGGTATAAGCTCAGCAAACTCAAAATCAAGTGCCGATAGATTAATTGATAAATATAAATCGGGGTTAACTGTGCGCCAACGCACTAATTGTACAAGTGCTCGTTTAAATGTTTGCAGCATAATTTTGGTAATTAAACCAATATTTTCAGCCACATTTGCAAACTCTTGCGTACTAGCTAGCTGATTTTCAGGCCAGCGTAATAACACCTCAAAGCCTACCGTTCTTTGTGTAGATGTACTAATTATAGGTTGATAGTAATTACAAAACTCGTGCTCATGATACGCTTTGATCAATTGCGACTCTAAATGCAGCGCCCTTTCAATTTTTTGATTCATTTCTTGTTTGTAAAACTTGTAACCACCTTCTAA
This sequence comes from Pseudoalteromonas sp. 3J6, assembly GCF_903995135.1. GTDB lineage: Bacteria > Pseudomonadota > Gammaproteobacteria > Enterobacterales > Alteromonadaceae > Pseudoalteromonas. The sequence continues at coordinate 3,885,487 of NZ_LR877185.1, forward strand.
ACCATCTTTAGCATAATAGAGCGCCACATTTGATGCTTTTAACAGCGCTTTATAATGCGTCGCGTCATCAGGGAAAAGCGCCACCCCAATACTTAGATGAACCTTCACACTTTGGTTATTCATAGCAATGTCTTTACTCACACAATCCATAAGCTTGGTGCATATAAGTAATACTTCTTCTATTTGTTGAATATCTTCAACTAAAATAACAAATTCACCACCACTTAAACGCGCTACGCTATCACAGGGACGCAATGCTATTTTTAAACGATTTGCCACCAGCTTAATGATCTCATCAGCGCTTTCTGTCCCAAATGAGTCATTAAAGTATTTAAAGCGTTTTATATTTACGTGTATTAAAGCGACTTTACTGTGATGGCGATGCGCTTGATCTATGGCATGCATAGCTCGGTCGTTAAACAGAGTTCTGTTTGGCAAACCCGTTAGTGAATCGTAATTAGTTAATAAATGTAGCTCATTCTCAGCTGACTTTTGGGCATGAATATCCGTTAAAATAACCACATAACTGCTTAATCTTTGGCTTTCATCCGCTACAGCGCTTATTTTTACTAACACATGGCGCTGTTCCTTATTAGCCAATACCACAGTATCTTCACATGAGAAATGCTCACCTACTTCAAGTTTTTGCATAATGCGTAAATAATCAAAATAGCTACTGCGAGTCATACCTAAATTAAGTGAGCGAGTTGAACGAGGCTCTGCCGATAAAGCAAAAGCCGCTTGTAGCGACTTATTTGAAGCACGTATATTAAAGTTTTTATCTAAAATAAACACCCAATCTCGAGTCTGCTCAAACGCGGCAGTAAATAGTCGAGCGTGTTCTTCAAATGCCATCTCGCGTGTCATATTGGTATACGTACCCGCTACTTTTTGCGGAGTTGTTTCATTCCATTCAACCACTTTGCCAAAGTCTTTGTACCAGCGCCAATGACCTTTGGCATGACGCAATCGGTAAGTACAGTTAAAATATCCTTTGTCAGTTGATAAAAATTCTAACCACTCTAACCTAAAAATAGCACGCTCTTGTGGGTGAACTTTATCTAAGTAGTCATCTAAACTGACTGAGTCTTCCGCATAACCTAATTCGTTGACTAACCTTGGCTGATAAATATTTAACTGATTTGCTTGCCAATCCCATACCCCCGATTCACTCCCCTCTAGCGCAAGCTTTAAGCGCGCCTCGCTATCTTGGCTTTCTTTGTGTGCAGCTAATAAAATACGCTGTATTTTGTTACGTCTCATCACCCATGCAGTCACTACAGTGATCAACAAAATAGCATAAAGTGCTAAAAAGTAAGGGGCCCGCCATAACGGGTATTTCACTTTAATATTTAACGTTGCTGGCGGAGTATACTCACCCGTCAACGGATCCTTTGCCCAGACTTTTAACTGATAGCTACCGGGGTTTAATTTAGGAAACACCACGCGATTATTACGGGTATAACTTTTTTTACCTTTATCGAGCTGATATTCATAAATAATACGTTCTTGAAAACTGAATGACATCGCTGAGAACGCAATTTCAAGCCCTATATCATCATGATTTAAAGTAATATTTTTTAATGGCTGTTGTAAGTTAATCGACAAATTTCGAGACATTAAATTAATGCGAGTAATGTTGACATGTTCTAACAAACCTTGGCTATTTTTATTCTCTTTGGGATCAAAATAGGTAAAGCCTTTAAGGCTACCATAGGCAATTCGTCCATCATTTAATTTTGCCATAGCACCACTATTAAATTCAGCAGAAAGCACCCCGTCTGATGTAGTAAACTGCTGAAAATGAATAGTGTTAGGGTTTAGTCGCCATATTCCTTTATGACTACTCATCCAAATCATTCCCTCTTCATCTAGCACCATATCGTATAATAGTGTGCCTAATTTATTTTTATCTAAATCAATGGTATGCACTAATTCATAGCTGCTGGCATCAATTCCAATCAAACCAAAGTTAGATAAAGAGAGCCATAGAATCCCTTGCCTGTCTTCAACATACGAAAGAATTCTCACTGCAACATTGTCATGATGTTTGGGTACTTTATAAAGCGTATTTAAACTGAGCTCATCAGGATTAAACTGGTATAACACCCCACCACTAAAAAATAGCGGCCACTTTGGCTGAGAGGGCAACGGCGGTAAAAAGCCATGTGCTAAGAACGGGTCAAATTGGGAAAATTCGCCTTTTAATGGGGTTAAAATCAGGCTATCAATATTATATTTAAACATGCCATGATCAGGGTGAACAAAATATAAATCACCATTTTCTAACAAGGCAATACCATGCATCCAGTCGTTTAAAAATATTTGGTTCTTGGGGCTGGCAGTTTTAGGTTGAGTAAGCTGCTGGGTTTGGGGGTCAAAAATAAACAGCCCTCGGTTTGTTTGTAACCAAAGTTTATTTTTGTAAGGCATAATTTTGAAAATAGTAAATTCTGTGGTTAGTAAATCAACTTTATAATCTTTTAAATACACCGTTGAGGTGTTATTTTTTATATCAACCGCAGTTAAACCATTATGGGTACCTAACCATAACTTATCTTGGAATTGTTTAATTGCCCAGACTGAGTGATGCGAAAATCCATCCCCTCCCAGAGCATTTCCCTCTACATTATAAAACTTATAGTTGTCTCCCGATAAATAAAAAGCACCATCAGTTTTAGTCGCAAGCCACATACCGCCTGATTTATCTTTTACCATATCAATAATGCTGGTATCGGCAAGGGTGTATTTACTTTGTTGAATACGTTTATTTTTAACCACCGTTTTGGTGGTCAAATTAAAGCTGAGCAGACCTTTGTCTGTTGCTAAATCAAGAACCCTCTGCTGATTATCTATATCCCAAACATTTAAATCAGCCAGCAGCTTTTCATTTGTAAATGACTGCTCATTATTATTAAACAATGCCTCTATATTGCTAATATCAACAGCGTATAAACCTTTAACAGCCCCAACCAATAACTGATTACTATCACCCAGTGCAAATGACTTCACATTGTTTTGATAGATGTGTACATCGGTTTCGCTTAAATGCTCTAGAGGGCGTACTTGTTGCGTTGCAATATTAAATACATAAGCACCGTCTGTACTGCCAATAAAGATATAGCCATTGTAATGAAACAAGGTACGTACAAATGCATTTTCAAATTGCTCAGGCAGCTTAAATAAAGGAGTAATAGAGCCACTGGCTATATCAAGTTTTGCAAACACTCGCCCTTGTCCAATCCACAAGGATTTATCATCTTTGGCCAACATAGTAAAAACAGACTGCTGAAGAATTTGCTCTTCTGTCACTGGCTTTTTTAGATACTGCTGATAGGTATTTGTTTGCGGGTCATACCTGAAAAGCCCCGCTAACAAGGAAGCAATCCAAATTTGTCCTTCTGGATCTTGGTATATGCGATCAATAATGGTCTCTTCTAACTCACCATTTGGGCCATTAATTGGAATAACCTGATAGCCGTCGTAGCGATTTAACCCTCCTTCAGTAGAGAGCCATAAATAGCCATTATTATCAATAAGCATAGTATTAACGTAGCTTTGAGATAACCCTTCGCTCGGGGATAGCCTTTTTACTTGCGCTGTTGCAGCGAGGCTTATGAGCATAAATAGCACAAACATGGCTGTGATAAACCTATTAATACAGATGCCCATGTGTTTCCTATGCTGATTTAGGGTTGCTGATATTTCAATGCAATAATATTGCGGTGCTTGTATGCATCAAATAGCGTTAATAACTCAGGAGTATATGTTAACACCTGGTTAAAACCAAGTGCCTGATAAAAATCAGTAATATGTTGGTAAGCGAATGTGTAAACAACGTCGGTTTGCTGATTTAAAAGCGTGCTTAACAGCTTTGTTGCAACACCAGTTGAGCGGTATTCAGGGGCCACAAAAACAGTCGATAAAAATAAAAAAGTCGGTTTATGTTGTAAGCGGCACGCCGCAATCATCGTGTGGTTATCGTAAGCGACCCACAGTTGGTCTTGTTTATTTGCGCGACCGCGAACTTTATGTAAGGTATAAAACTTATTTATTAAGGGCGTTTTAACTGGTTCTAATTGTTTTATAACAACCATAGCAAGTAAACTCTAACTTAGCATAAGTGCCAAATATTGCTCAAACTTTTGCTTTAAAAAACCTTGCTCCGCAACAGGACGACTATGCAGGGTGTCGTAAACTTGTTCACGCGTTTTCTTGCCACGCTTAATTTGATATGCCCAAAATGAAGCTTCGTAGTCTAACTGAATTTGATACTTTTGCTCTCGTGGTAAATCACACAGGTTATAACTCATATTACCCCTTTCACTGGCCCGATAAAACTTAGATTATACGTTTAAACTTATAATAAACTAACTCTATAGCGAATAAAAAGAATCTGCCGTAAATAATCTAAGGGGATCAATAATTGTTAAAGATAGACTTTGCTAGATTATGACTAGAAACTGGGCAAAACACAGCCAATTTGTTATTATACCCACCTACTCATTTGCCTCTAATAGACTGGAAATACTGACGTGTTTAAATACTCTAAAGGACTACTTGTATTAATAGGTTTAGTTTTTAGCAATCCGTCATTTGGCCATAGTTACAGCTATACATTTAATCGCCCGCAGAACACCCAGCAAGCAAATTATACTATTGAGCTATTACAATTAGCGTATGCAGATATAGGCTTTAAATTAAATATTATCGATTTTAATCGCCAGAATGCATTATTTGCGGCAAATAATGGCATGTTAGATGGGCAGCTTGCTCGTGATATTAGTATTGAAAGTGCTTACAAAAACTTAATTCGAGTTAATTACCCGTTATTTAAATTTAGTCTTGAGCTTTATAAGCACTGTGAACCCAGCTCTACTAAAACAATGGATAGCGTTGCTATTATAGCCAGCTACCCTGTGCAACAACGATATTTAGACAGTATTGATTTTCAAGGCGAGGTTATTGAAGTAAAAAATAATACCACTCAATTAAATTTACTGATCCAGCAAAAAGTAGAAGCTGCATTACTGATTGATTTTGCGATGGCCAATAAAACTATTCCTCCTGCTTTAGGTTGCTATGAAAAACAAGTGGTTGCTACCTACCCGCTTTATCATTATTTACATAATAGCCATGCGAGTATTGCTTTGCAGCTTGAGACTACACTTAAGAAATTACACAACAATGGCACGGTAGCTAAACTCAGGTCAAAGTACAAACTACAATTTTAAAAATCAAAGCCTTGCTGCCGTGTTGGCGAAGCGGTTTGCTCAGCTTTATTTTTTTGCTGTAAATAACGTTTATAGCGTTGTTGGCATAGGCTCAATACTTTCTTTTTTTGGGCATTGGTTAACGAATTCCACGAAAATCGCTCATCACGACTGCGATAACATCCTTTGCAGTAGCCTCGATTATTAACCAAGCAAATACCTTTACAAGGGCTAGGAATATCAAATATTTCAATTTGTTGCATCAAACCCTCCAGTCTAAAAAAGCATAGCTTGAGTATAGCGCTATTTTTGTGCAAAAAAAAAGCAGCCAATTAATTGCTGCTTTTATCTTAGCTGTTAATTAATGTTCACAGCTTTGTTCATCTACTTGTGTTTTTCTATGATACGGTTTGGCGTACATCGCTAGTACCAAAGATCTTAATTCTTCTGGCACTTTTGCTAAACGCTCTGCAAATTGTGCTGCATCATTTTTATTTATAACCGCTTCAGTACAACCACCCGCAATATAATTGCCTGGGTGCAAATAAAACGAATCAATTATTTGCTTATCAATGGTTTTTGCCAATTCATCGGCACTATCGCAATCTGACTGAATAGGCTGGCCAAACGATAAGTGCACATGCCCTTTGGCTGAACTAAAACCTTCAACAATGCTAGCAATATCTTCACCCGCCGATTTCACATATTTACCATGATGCTGTTTATGGTAAAGCTCTTTTGCCTTAGCTATTGCACAGGGTTCATATTGGTAAGATATTGCAACCGGCACCACTTTTAGTTCTTTAATGTATTCGCCAAATTCTTTCTTTTGTTTACGTCCATTTAGTTGCAGCATTTTTAATAGTGCGGGATCGGTTTGATCTACACCATCTTTGGCACGGCCTTCTTTTTGAGCAATCCAAATAGAATGCCCACTGCTGAGTGAGTCATAAATATAAGCCGATAATTGAGTCAGCGCTTTTAACATCTCCTTTGGAGCTTTAGCTGAGCGTTTTACAATAAAACTTTTATTTAAACGCATAAGCTCAGTAATGTATGGGATTTGCAGTAAGTTATCACCAATCGCAATTCTCACGGTTTTCATTTTATACTGAAAAAGGCCCCAATTAACCAATGCAGGATCGAGTACAATGTCTCTGTGGTTTGAAACAAAAAGATAGGCTTGATCAGGGTCTAACGCCTCTAAGCCCGAAAAAGTAACGTTTGATGTGGTGCGGTTTACTAATTTATTTAAGTAATGTGCAACTTCATTTTGTACATCTTCAACTGTTTTAACTTTGCCCCATTTTTTACGCAACTGATGCTTTATTATAGCGCGTGCTAAAAACCCAACTGCGGATATAAAGCGTGGCAAATTATACTTTGCTATCACATCAAGAAACGCATTATCGTTAATTAATCGCGTTAATGAGGCGGCAACTTCATCGTCATTGTAAGGTCTTATATCTGCGTACTTATCTTCTAGTTCTATCATTTACTGCATCTACAAAGTTAAAAACGGCGCGCGAAAACGCCCCGTTATGTCTGATTTTGATTATAACTCAAGCAAAAATACGAAACTAGCAATACTAAAGTTCGATTTACTGAGTTTTCATAGCGTTATAGTTTAGTACTGAGCATCATTGCCAGATTAACCGCTCATGTGTATAAACTATAGCTATTAATTATTAATTCAAATGGATAGACCTTACTAATAGCACTTTGTTCAAGTTAACTTAGCAAGGCAGTTGGTCATAATAACATGCAAGTTAACCCTCAGTGGGCAGACCACATTTAAATATGACTTTACTCCTGTTAATGTGAACACAATAAGCTAAGTCTAAATAAATCTATAACATTCAATTAAATAATGATCTTTTTATCTGCGTACAGAGGTTACTCCCTCTCTAACACATACACATATTAGGACACACCGTGAATATAACAATTCTTGATAACGCAACACTGGCAAACACGTCACTGGATGGTATTTCAGCACTTGGAGAGCTCACAGTGCATCAGCTAACTAGCCCTGAGCAAGTATTAGCGCATAGCCAAAATGCAGAAGTTTTAATCACCAACAAAGTGGTGATTAATCGTGACACTATGATGCAATTAAAATCATTAAAGCTCATTTGTGTTAGTGCAACGGGTACCAATAATGTTGATTTAAATGCCGCGAAAGACTTAGGCATAGCAGTTACTAATGTTGCCGGTTATTCGACCCCTTCTGTTGTTCAGCATACCTTTTCGTTGATCACTAACTTATTAGGTAATACTCACCGCTATCAAGCAGATTGTCAGCAAGGCGCGTGGCAAAAAAGTGAGATGTTTTGTCGACTGGATTACAACTTTAATGACATCCAGGGCAAAACATTAGCCATTATTGGTGGTGGCACTTTAGGTAATGCAGTATCTAAAGTGGCTGAAGCGTTTGGCGCCAATGTAATTATTGCAGAGCGCAAAGGCGCAGCGTGTCGCAACGGACGCACCCCGTTTGAAACAGCAATAAAAACAGCAGATATTATTAGCGTTCACTGCCCACTTAATGATGAAACACGCGACTTAATTACACTTAATGAATTAAAAATGATGAAACCGACTGCGCTAATTATTAATACCGCACGCGGCGGGATAATCAATGAAGCAGACTTAGTAGAAGCATTAAAAGCCAATATTATTGCCGGTGCGGGCGTTGATGTACTTACCAAAGAGCCCGCTGAGCTGACCAATCCTCTGGCTAATTATACGGGTGATAACTTACTACTTACCCCACATATAGCGTGGGCGAGCACTGAATCTATCGTGCGTTTAGTAAAAGAAGTGAGTTTAAATATTGCAGCATTTAGCCAACACGAGTCGCGTAACCGCTTGGTTTAATGCCATAAAAGTAACTTAGTCAAAATTACTAAAAAGTGGCTTTTTAGATTTATATTTTAAAAAAGCCACCACCCCACCAAACACAATAAAAACAAGCTATTGATTTTTAAGACTTTAAAAACTGGCCTAGTCTTTGCTATATTGTTTTTAATTAATCATCTAGGGTAATAAAAAATGAAAAAAACACTTTTAATTGCTGCACTTACCGCTCCTTTTTTAACGGGTTGTGTAATCGCTGTATCAGATGGCGAAGCAGAGGGTCATTGGGCAGGTAATAGCTCTTCAGGTTGGCAAGCAACACATAAAAACAATCGTGAAATCATTTCAGGCTTGGCAATGGATAGCTCGTATCAGTCGGTGTTAAACCAACTAAAAACACCTAACTTCACTGAATTGTTAAAAAAACAGGATGATGTTTACCAAGTCTTGTTCTACGCAACACACAGCATTCATTCAGATGGAAAAATGACCAAAGATGAATGTACACCGCTCGTTTTCAAAAATGATAAATTAGTGGGTATTGGTAGTTCAGCGTTATTGATGCTAACAAATTAAGCTCTCGAAAATACTATTGGGCGCTAATTTGATTGCGCCCTGACTTTTTAGCATTATATAAACCTGAGTCAGCCTCTTCTAATAACGCTTTCTCGGTGTATGCTTGACTGCTCTCACTTGAGGCAATTCCAATACTAATAGTAATGTGTGAAGCATTTAAAGATGCGTTGTGTTCTATATTCAAGTCATTAATAGCTTTGCGTAATTTATTAGCAAACGCAATAGCGCCTTGCTGATTGGTTTCTGGTAATACTGCAACAAACTCTTCACCACCATAACGGGCAACAAAATCACTGCCACGTTCACATTGAGCCACTAATGTTTGCGCCACTGCTTTTAAACACTCATCGCCAGCACGATGACCGTAGTAGTCGTTATAGCGCTTAAAGTGATCAATATCGATAAGCAGTACACACATGGAGGAATTATTACGCTTACTTCTTCGCCACTCTCGTTCTAAGTTTTCATCTAAATAACGTCTGTTAGGTATTTCTGTTAAACCATCAATAGACGCAAGCATTTCTAATAAATCGTTTTTTTGCTTAATGAGTAATTGATTACGTACACGCACTTTAACAATAGAGGCACAAAATGGCTTAACAATGTAATCCATTGCGCCTAACTCTAAGCCTTTTGCTTCGTCTTCATGAGAGCTATTCGCTGAGATAAAAATAATGGGGATTGTATGGCTTAGGCTGCTTTCTTTAAGCTCCACCAGCACGTCGTAACCATTCATGCCTGGCATCATAATGTCTAAAATAATTAAGTCTAATTGTGTGTGCTTAACAAATGCCAACGCCTCTTCACCACTAGCCACTAAGTAAACCTCATGCTCGTCACTTAGGGTTTTTTCTAAAATGATTCGGTTAAGCGCATCGTCATCTACAATTAATATTTTTGCTTTATTTATCATTACTTACATCTAAACTTTTTATATAAATTTGCACTTGCTCTAACTGTATTATTAATTCTTTAATTGCAGCTGCAGCGTGATCGCTGTTCGCTTTTAATACTTGCTCAGTATGTTGAGCACACAATAATAATCGGTTAAAACCTAAATTTCCTGCTATCCCTTTTAAACTATGCACTAAGCGTACCATTTCAATACTAGGGTTGTTGTTTTGAAGCTCAGCTGAATATGATTCACTTAATGTCGCTAACTTGTCTAACATACTGTGCAGTACAGAGTGATCATCATCAAACTGAGACAAAGCAAAGGCTTTATCGAAAAAACATGGCGTAGCGATGCCAAGGCTTGCGATTGCTGTAAATAAAACTGGCGCAACCACAGGCTTAGTTAAATGTTTATTCATCCCACCATTGAGTGAGCGCGAAATGTCGGCTGGTTCACTATGCGCGGTTAATGCAAAAATAGGTAATTGCTGAGCGTCAAACTGTTGGCGTATTATTTCAGTCGCTTGATAGCCATCAATTTTGGGCATTTGAATATCCATTAAGACTAAGTCGGGGCGTAAGCTACTTACCAATTCAATCCCTTTTTGCGGGTCATTGATCGTAACAACATTTACTCCAGCTTGACTCAAAATACTGCTAATAATATCGAGGTTCAATGGATTATCGTCTATCGCTAACACTAATATTCCTGAGACTGTATCACGCGGTTTTTGTGCTTTGTTTTCAATTGCCTTCACTATTTTTTGCGAGCTCAAATTAAGTAATCGCTGTGCAAGTGCGCTTGAGGGTAAGAACTGGGTAATAAGGGAATCATTTATTGGTGGCTGTTCGTCTTGATTATCTGTAATAACAACAACCGAAATAGCAGCTGTACGCAGTGTTGCTTTTATTTTTGGTGTTAAAAAGGCCGACAGCTCACACGCATCAATGATTATTGTGTGCGCTTGCAGCAAATATTCTGGTTCAGCGATTACCCTATTAAGCGTTTGGTTATTAATAACAGGATACGCTTTAATTACTTGATTAAGTAACGTACTTTTAGCGCTAGTAATTACTAATAACTTATTTTCATCACGAGTAACTTTGTTGGTATCGGTCGCTAAATCGAGCGTAAAGTAAAAATAGCAACCTTGTCCTTTATCGCTATCAAGTGAAATTTCCCCGCCCATTAATGCCACACTGTGTTTTACTATTGCCAGCCCTAAACCTACTCCTTGATGCTGACGAGTGGATGACTCATCGCCTTGGGTGAAGGCATCAAATAAACGGCGTTGATCGGCTTGAGCAATCCCCTCACCTGTATCTATAACCCCAAAACAGATACGCTGTAACTCATTACGGCTACTTGGCTGTAACTGCATTTTTAATGTCACGTTGCCTGTAGGAGTAAATTTAACAGCATTGGTTAATAAGTTACCTAACACTTGTTGCAAACGAATGGAGTCGCCAACTAAAAAAGGGAAAATATGTGGGTCAATATCAATTTGTAGCTGTATCTGTTTAGCTTGGCATAAAGGCAAAATTAAGCTTTCGCAGGTATCAATCAAATCAACTAGGCATAAAGGCGCTAATTGCAGCGTTGCTTCATTACTTTCAACACGCGCAAAATCAAGCATACTATTAAGCATTTGTAATAAATTATTGGCTGCATACGTCGCTTGGCTGGTCAGTTGCACTTGTCGCTGCGTTAATCCATGCTCTACTAACATGTCTAATAGCCCTAGTATGGCATTGAGAGGAGTACGTATTTCGTGGCTCAAATTAGCAATAAAGCGACTTTTAGCCAAGGTGGCTCGCTCTGCATCATCTTTGGCTTTCGTAAGCTCAGTAACATCTTGAATATGAATAACATAATATAGCGGCTGAGCATTTTCATTCCAAATTAATGACATACTCAACTGCAACCAAGCATTTAATTGAGTATGCGCAAAAGTTAAATGAAACACTTGTTTTTTGTTTTGTAATAGTTGCTGCAGCAAGGCGTCGAGTTCTTGCCACTGCGTGTCACTAAATAGTGTATCAAACGGGGTATCTGTTAATTGATGATGTTTGGTAAACAGTTTTCGCGCGGCTTTATTAACCTGTAAAATAGCGTACTCAAGTGAAAGTAAAAACACCCCATTAGCAGCAAATTCAATGGCACTTCTAAATTTAGATTCCGACTCTTTTAATGCATATAGAGTATGTTGCTGCGCAGTAATATCGCGACCAATTCCCATTGTGCCTAGCAATTGGCGCTGTTCATCATAAAACGGAGCAATCGTTAACTGATAAGTTTGCTTAGCAACGTCTATACGCTGCTGAATTTGCATTTTATGCTGTAATGCTTGCTGTTCCAGCCGCTGGATTTGCTCGTAGCTGCGACTAATGCTATGCATATTTTGACCAATAAGTTCGCTTTGGCTCTTACCTATAAACTGCTCAAATGCTTTATTACACCCTAAAAAGGTGCCGTCTGTATTTTTAAAATATATAAAGTCAGGCACGCTGTTAAGTACTGTATTTAGCAGGGCTAAATGTCGCTCTTTTGCTTGGTCACTATGTTTTAATTTTTCAGATTTGAGCTGCACCTGCTCATCTAACTTTTTATTAGCATTTTGTAATGAAATAACTAAACGTTCATTTTTCGCAAAAATAGCTTTCACCTTAGCAAACCAAGGTTGCCAATTTAATGGTACTTTGTAATTTAAATAACCCGTGTTGTCATCGTTATGATGTTCTAAGTAACGCATTAGCTCTGTCATAGGCCTTATAAATATACGCTTGCTTAACCAAAAAAAGACATAAAACATCAAGCATAAAAATAATGCTAATGAAATAAACTCCAACACCACTTCTTGCACAAGGCTACTGGTAAGCATTTGCTTATCAGCAAGAAACCCTAAATGAATCGGAGTCTGATCTGAGGGTTGAATTAAAAAAAGCGGTTCAGACAGGGCCGTAAGCTTTGATGAGCGCGTATTAATTTGAGGCCAGTATGCCGAAAAATTTATCGCTTGGTTAATTGACTGCTGTGAACTGGCAATAATTTGATTTGCTTGATTAATAAAAACATACTCACCTTGCTTAGAGGTGATTTTGTTTAACCAACCAGAGATAGCCTGCAGTTCATAAATTAAAACAATATAATCAGAGGAATTTAGTTCACGCTGTCGCCCAATCGCAAAATATGCCTTATTACCTAAATTGATGACTGCACTCGAAGCCAATTTGTTTGATGACAGTAAGGGTTTAAAGTCGCCATTCAATAGCGGAGTAAATATATTATTTCGTGTATTGTCGCGTCGAGTTAAGTATGCAAACCCTCGTTCATCAACATACGCAATAGAATGCACAGATGAAAGCAGCGCTAAAGTGGTATTAAAAGAGGGTGCAAGCGATATAACCTGCTGCCATTGTAAAAGTGCCGACTCAGAATAACTAAACTGACCTTTACCTGCAATTTCACCGTTTAAATGTTCAAATTGGCGATAATAATAATGCTCATATTGGTTAATGTTTTCTGTAAGATTATAATTTTCTACAAGAAAAGTTTGCTTGTTATACATAACAAACATTGCATCAACCAAGTCCCCCATTGCTTGCATATCATGATCAAGCTGCGCAGATAATGCATTAAAATCAGTGGTCTTTTTTGTTATTGCACGTTCCATTTTTATATTATAAAAATGCAAACACAAAAAAGAGGCCACTAACAAAGGCAGTGCTAGCGCCACAAAAACAGAGCGATGATAATGTTCTAACGGTAAAAATTTCAACAAGTTACCTAATTATTGGCTCAAAAATCAAACTGTAGACTATCGAGCCAAGATGTTAAGCGCAAGTTATAAATTCTCCTCGGCAAATGACGCTAGTCGACTTCTTACTACACCATTAAGATTAACAGTAGCGCCGCCTTCAAAGTGCTTAAATCGCTCCACAATATAGGTAAGTCCAGAGGTAACCGCGGTTAAATAGTTACTGTCTATTTGTGCTAAATTTCCGGTACAAATAAGTTTAGTTCCTTCACCACAACGGGTAATAATGGTTTTGAGCTGAGAAGCCGTTAAGTTTTGGCTTTCATCTAAAATCACCACCGCATTTTGAATGCTTCGCCCACGCATAAAGTTCACCGATTTAAACTGAACATTGGCTTTTTCCATAATGTAATTACGGCTTGAAACAGGGTTCTCATCTCCTTTATGCAGCACCTCTAAGGTATCAGTTATGGCAGCCAGCCAAGGTGCCATTTTCTCTTCTTCGGTGCCAGGTAAAAAGCCAATCGATTCGGCAATTTCAGGGGTGTTTCGGGTTACAATCACTTTATCGTAAACACCTTTTTCTATCACCATTTCCAGTGCACAAGCAAGCGCGAGTAAGGTTTTACCACATCCCGCAGGGCCGGTTAAAATAACAAGTTCAATAGAAGTATCGAGCAGTGCATCTAGTGCCATTGCTTGGTAAATATTTTTTGGCTTTATTCCCCAGGCGCTTTGATGCATTAGTCGCTCTGCACCAATATCTTTAATGGTAATATGCTCACCATCGTAAGATTTGACTCTAGCGGCAAACTGATCGCCATCATCAAGTAAATACTCGTTACAAAACACATCAGGAATCAAATCTTTAGGGATATGATGAACTGTTTCACGCCCGTGTTGTTCAGTATTACACTCGCCAACATGCTGCCAAAAATCACCTGTAATTTTTTTATAACCGCTGGTAAGTAAGGCGATATCGTCAATAAGCTGATCGGTACGATAATCTTCAACATATTTAAGCCCCGCCCCTTTGGCTTTTAAGCGCATGTTGATATCTTTAGTAACCAGTATGACTTTTTTATCACTGTGCTGATTTTGTAAGTGCACCGCGCAATTAATAATGCGGTGGTCGTTTTCATTGCCCGGTAAGCCGGAAATAGAATCGGCAAATAAATGGTCATTTACAATCAGTAAGCTTCCCGTTAATCCGCCTTGTTTATTACTTGGTAGCGCAACCCCTTGTAACATTTGCTCGGGAGAGGCCTGGCTGAGCACTCCATCAAGTCCACGAATGGCCACTCGGGCATCGCGACTTACATCGTGTTTTCTATCTTTAATGTGATCAAGCTCTTCCAATACAGTCATTGGAATAACCACTTGGTGTTCTTGAAATGACAAATACGCGAGGGGTTCATGAAGCAATACATTGGTATCTAGCACATACATTTTACTATCAAGGTTCGAAGCTTTTTCCATAGCACTTTCCTTACGTTTTATGATTTTTATGCTATACCCAATAAACTAATCAGTGTGACTAATAAACTTGATTAATTACTTAGGTATAATTTGAGTTTAGTCTATTTGTCATAAAAGTCTGTTTTATGACAAATATCATTTAGTTTGAATTTCCTACAAAATCGGCGCACTAATCAGTGCTTATAGATAGGAATAATTCACACTTATAAAATTAATTAAAAGTCAGGCAAATAGCGCCTTGCAGTGGTGTTATCTAACAGGTAACATAGCCGCCTTTTTCTTCATAGACGAGACATACATGAATTTTTCCTTAGGTCAGCGTTGGATCAGTGATACAGAGTCAGATTTAGGATTGGGCACCGTTGTTGCCATTGATGGCCGCCAGGTCAGCATTTTATTTCCTGCCAGTGGTGAAAACCGTGTTTATTCTTCTGCAGAAGCTCCGGTAACCCGCGTAGCATTTAATCCTGGTGATGTGATCCGAAGCGTTGAGGAGTGGGAATTACAAGTTGAGTCAATTGAAGTACAAGGCGAATTACTGTGCTATCACGGTGAACGTATTGATAACGGTGAAAAAGCACAATTAAAAGAGACCTTTTTAGACCATTTTATTAAATTTAATAAACCACAAGACCGTTTATTTGCAGGCCAAGTAGACCGCTTTGATCGATACACTTTGCGCTACCAAACTTGGTTACACCAATTTGAACGCCAACAGTCACCTATTAAAGGTTTAATTGGCCAACGTGCCAACCTTATTCCGCATCAGCTTTATATTGCCCAAGAAGTAGGTAAACGTTTTGCGCCACGTGTACTACTTTCTGATGAAGTAGGTTTGGGTAAAACCATCGAAGCTGGCATGATTTTACACCAACAAATTATTACTGGTCGCGCCAGCCGTGTGCTCATTGTGGTACCTGAGAACTTGCAGCACCAATGGTTAGTAGAAATGCTACGCCGTTTTAATTTACGTTTTTCTATTTTTGATGAAGAGCGCTGCGACGAAGCGTTTGCTGATTCACCTAACGTATTTGATACCGAGCAACTGGTGCTTACCAGCCTTGAGTTTTTAACTAAGAAAAAACGTTGGTTTGAACAATCTACGTTGGCCGACTGGGACTTATTAGTCATTGATGAAGCCCATCATTTAAGCATTAACAACAATAAACCTAGTGCCGAATACCAACGTATGGCTGAGCTGAGTCAAGACATTCCGGGGCTAATTTTATTAACAGCAACGCCAGACCAACTGGGTCATCGTAGCCACTTTGCACGCTTACAACTGCTCGACCCAGATCGCTTTTACGACTACGACGTATTTAAAGAAGAAGAAGCAAACTACAAAGATGTAGCCGAAGCTGCTAACCAACTACTGCAAGAGCAATCATTAGATGATAACGCTAAAGCAACCTTGATTGAGCTATTAAAAGAAACGGATATCACCGATATTCTTGAAACAGCACAACAAGGCGACCTTGAAGCACGTAAAGAAATTTTAAATATGCTTTTAGACCGTCACGGTACTGGCCGCATCTTATTTAGAAATAGTCGCAGTGGTATTGATGGTTACCCAAGTCGTAAATTACACGCCTACCCTATGGCTTTACCTAAGCAATACAAAACAGCAATGACTGTACTAGGTAATATGAGCGGCATTCAAAATGCTGAACTCAGTGCACAGCGTGCACTTTTCCCTGAAAAAATATTTCAAGAGTTTGAAGGTGAAAGCGCCAGTTGGGGTTTATTTGACCCGCGTGTAGATTGGCTGATCGAAACGCTAAAAACTCTCAAACGTGAAAAAGTATTACTCATTTGTGCTAAAGCCGAAACCGCAATCAGCCTTGAGCAAATATTACGTGAACGCGAAGCAATTAAAGCCTCGGTTTTCCACGAGGGCATGTCGATAATTGAACGAGACCGCGCCGCGGCGTTCTTTGCCGATGAATACGATAATGCTCAAATATTATTGTGTTCTGAAATTGGTTCAGAAGGCCGTAACTTCCAATTCTCACATCATTTAGTGTTGTTTGATTTACCGCTCAACCCAGATTTACTTGAGCAACGAATTGGTCGCTTAGACCGCATAGGACAAACACAAGATGTGAACATTCATGTGCCTTACTTTGAAAATACGGCACAGGAAGTGTTATTACGTTGGTACAACGAAGGCCTAGATGCATTTGAAAGCACTTCAACCACAGGACAGTTATTATATAAAGAGTTTAGCGAAGACTTACTTGAATATATTGCAGCTCATAATTGTGACGAAGATGAGCTAGACCCATTGCTTGAGCAAGTAGCACAAAAGAATGCAGTATTACGTAAGCAAATGGAAAGTGGCCGAGATCGCCTACTAGAACTGCATTCATCAGGGCAAGGCGCTGCTGATTCACTCGTAGCTGACATTGAAAAACTCGATAATCAGTTTGAGCTACCAAGTTACATGATCAATGTGTTCGACACCTTTGGCGTAAGCCAAGAAGATAAAGGTGAAAACACTATTATTTTAAAACCCACTGAGCATATGCTTAACGCGTCATTCCCTGCTTTAAAAGAAGATGGCATGACGGTAACATTTGACCGTGATACCGCTCTTTCGCAAGAAGATGTGCACTTTATCAGTTGGGATCACCCTATGGTGCAAGGCACTATGGACATGATTTGCGATGATGACTTTGGTAGTGCGTCAGTGGCGTTACTTAAAAACAAAAAGTTACCACCAGGAACATTCTTTGTTGAGCTAATCTTTGTTGCCGAGGCGATGGCACCAAAAGTACTGCAAGTGGGCCGCTTTTTACCGCCTACGCCTATTCGTATTTTACTCGATAAGAGCAGTAATAACTTAGGCGAAAACGTTGGCTTTGATGGCTTTAATCAACAGTTATCTGCGGTAGGTCGTCAAACAGCAAGTAAATTAGCCGGTGCATTACAAAGTGCGGTTCATCCGATGATCAACACAGCAAAAGACATGGCGCAACAAAAGCTGGATGTTATTCGTGCAGAGTCATTAACTAAAATGCAAACATCGTTGAGTGAAGAGCAGCAGCGTTTAGAGGCACTTAAACAAATAAACCCAAATATTCGCCAAGAAGAAATTACTTTTTACGATAAACAACGCAATGAGCTAACCGCACATATTGAAAAAGCGCAGTTAAAACTCGATGCCATTCGTTTAATTGTAGTTTCGCACTAAGGGATCTAGCTGTGAGCTATAAGCTGTCAGTCGTTAGTTAAAGATCAACTAACGTGTGCATCGAAAAAAGCGCGATATTTATATCGCGCTTTTTACTTGAGCCTAAGACCTCACTCCACTAAAATAGCGCACTTCAAAATCACTGAGGTCTGCCGTGTTAGTTAATTACAATCCCCCTATGAGCCCGTATTTAACTATACTGTTTCAAGACGATGATTTACTTATTGTAAATAAGCCTAGCGAGTTACTCACCGTACCAGGTAAAGACCCAAAACATGCCGATAGCTTAATTAATCGCGTCAACCGTGTTTTTCCTACGGCTAAAATTGTTCACCGTTTAGATATGGCTACCTCAGGAATACTTTGCTTGGCAATGAACAAAGCCGCTCATCGACATTTAAGTATGCAATTTCAAGAGCGCGAAACGGCAAAACGTTACATTGCGCGAATTTATGGGCAGCTTGAAAATGAAACCGGCTCCGTTGATTTACCGCTTATTTGTGATTGGCCGAACCGCCCTAAGCAAATGGTTGATCACGACAATGGCAAACCCTCGCTTACCCATTTTAAAGTGCTTGAACGTGAAGCACAGGCAACCCGTGTAGAGCTTACTCCTATTACTGGGCGCTCCCACCAGCTGCGAGTACATATGCTAAGCTTAGGCCACCCTATTTTAGGCGATCGTTTATATGCCCACAAAGACGCACTTGCTGCGGCTCCTCGCCTACAGCTGCATGCACAAATGCTACAACTCAAACACCCTGTAACAGAGCAAGTACTTACTTTTGAAGCTGAACCCGAGTTTTAATACGGATTAATCTTTTAGTTATTTGCAGTAAATAGCTAAACTTTAAGAGTGCTACGCCGATACATAAATAAGATTTAAATTAAAAGCTTATTATGTTTATTACGCAGATGTTTAAAGTCATTATTACTACTCTTTCGCTTGGCTGTGCATTAATCAGTTTTCAAGTGCTTAGTGCTGAGTATATCGCTCCTCCTCCCTTTTCAAAAAATATTGATGCGGATATCTCTCGCCTAGCCCAAAGTGATGAAGTAAAGTCTATTTTAGCTGGTGATACTGAGTTTTTAACTTTATACAGTGAATATATGAGCGCCGACTTTAGAGGGGTGGTCATACTCATTCCTGACTGGCAATCAACGCCCACAAACAATTCCGGCATGAACTTTTTGCGTAAAGAGCTGAATAATCATGGGTACACTTCTTATGCGATGACAGTTCCTGATATAGATTGGCAAGCAGCCCAAGATGACACAGCAAAAACGATTAATGATTCTGTGGGCACAAATAATGAAACAGCCAACGCAAATACTGAGCCTGGCACCAGCACACAAAAACAGCCTCATCATGCCGACTATGTTGAGCAAGTAAATACCGAGGTCGTGGATAACTACAAGTTAAAACTGCTCGCTCGCTACGAAGCTTTGTATCAGCAGGCAGCAATGGAGTCTGACAATATTGTTGTTATTGCACAAGGCACCAGTGCTGGGGTGTTGTTGGAGCACTACGCTGAATTTGCAGACTTAAAAATAAACGCCTTCATTAGTTTGAGTAGTTACCTTCCTAATACAAAACGCAATGCCAAGTTAAGCCAAATAACATCCTTGGTCACCCCTGCTTTGTTGGATATTTATTTTGCTACAGACAGTAATGATATCTTAATGAACCTTAAAAACCGTCAGCGTTGGGTTAACCGTAATGCAAAGTTTGATTACCGCCAGCGCCAGCTATTTGGATTGCGCGATGCGCCGCAGCAACATGCACGCTTGAGCAAAGAAATAGACGGTTTTTTACGCCGCCTTTTTTAAATACTCGTAAGCGGCTTGAATATCTTGGCTTTTTTTAACCGCGACTTCCATCATGTGCTTAGGTAAACCTTGCGATACCAGTTTATCAGGATGGTGCTGAGCCATAAGCTTTCGGTACGCTACTTTAATATCACGTTGCGACGCATCTTTATTTAGCCCTAACAAGGCCAATGCCTGCGAGCGATTCATATCATTACTTGGCGGTACATGATGTCCTGAGCCTTCTCGGTAACTACTGCTCTGACTTTGCTGCTGCCTAAAGCGCTGTTGTTGCTGCCTAAAATTAAACTCTGCTTGATAACGTTTTAGTACAAAGGCAAAGTGTGCTTTAGATACCCCCAACTGCTTGCTGACTTCTTGTAATAATTGCTTTTCTTGCGCGGCAAGCACGCCATCAGAAAACGCCATTTGAATTTGAATTTCTAAAAATAACTGCAGTAAATCGTAACGTTTAGCAAAACGTTCTTTAAAGTCATAAACTGTGTCTTTGAGTGAAAAGTCGCTGTCTTTACCCGATTGAAATGCCTGCTGCGCTTCACGGCGCTCTTCGCCTTTTAAGCCCATTTCATCCATAAATAGCGTCGCAGCTTTAATATGGGTTTCGCTTATTCGTCCATTTGACTTGGCGATATGCCCCATTACTGCAAAGCAGCTAGAAAAAAACAGTGCTTGGCGCTCGTTAACATCATCGCCTTTAAAAAGGTTAGAGAAGCCGCCAGCCTGATCAAAGTCTTTCTTTAGACTTTTATCAAACATATGGCCTAGGTATAAGCCTAAAATAGCGCCAAATATTTTGCCAAACATAAAACCAAAACAGAAACCGAGAATTTTTCCCCACATTTTAAAACTTACCTCTAGTGTTTTATATTTAGCTTATGGTGCTAATTGTTGGTTAAGAGTCGATAAACGCTCTGGTGTGCCTATATCGTCCCATTGGCCAATATAGAGTTCAGTGGAGACTAAATGTTCATTTAATTTTTCACGCAGTAAAGGCCCTAACGGGAGAATACCTGGGGGCAGCCCTTCAAAGAAATCAGCCTGATAACGGCCAATTCCAGAAAAAGTATAGCGCTGTTCACTATTAGGTAAGTGGCTTAGCGTAAAATCACCATCTGGGTTATGCGCAGGATTTTCAACCAATACAATGTGCGCTTCTTTTGGCTGTAAATGCAGCTGCATTAATGCACTAACATCGTAATCGCTGTAAACATCACCATTAATAACAATAAATGACTCATCTAATAAAGGAAGTGCTTGAATAATTCCGCCAGCAGTTTCAAGCCCGCCAGTTGCTTCCTGGCTATAGGTAATACTTACCCCCCATGCACTGCCATCTGCAAAGTAGGTTTTTATTTTATCTCCTTGCCAGGCGAGATTAATCACAATCTGCGTAATACCAGCTGCTTTTAAGCGCATAATATGATGCTCAATAAGTGGTTTACCTGCCACACATAACATAGGTTTTGGCAACTGTGCGGTGAGCGGCATCATACGTTTACCGCGTCCTGCAGCTAAGATCATGGCCTTCATAGTTGTTCCTCTTTTAACCGCTGCTGTACTTTTGGTACTACGTAATTTTTTACCCAATCAGACAAGTCACTAAGCTCTGGATACTCTGCCGCCACTTCAACAATATACGCTAGTGTTGGTAATATATTGGTTAAGTAACCTTTTTTGCCATCCCGTAAATACAAGCGACAAAAAATACCCGCTGCTTTTAAATGGCGCTGCAAGCCAGTTAAATCAAACCAATACTTAAATTGTGCGAATGACTCGTTAGTTATTAAACTTTGTCGCTTAAATTCGTCATAACCAAACTCAAGTAAATGAGTCAGCTCGTCGTTGGGCAATTTAAAATAACAATCTCTTAAAAGCGAGACTAAGTCATAACATAACGGACCTTGTACCGCGTCTTGATAATCAATAATTGCCCATTGCTGCTCGCAGCGCATAATATTACGGCTATGGTAATCACGATGCATAGTCACTGTGGGTTGTTCAAGCAGTGTATTGATTAGCAGCGCAGTACTTGTTTGCCAAATATTTTGTTGCTCAGCGCTGAGCTCTGTACAAATAAAATCATTAACTAACCAATTTTTAAAAATATCCAGCTCAAGTGCAATAAAGTCATGGTCATACGGATTCATTGACGGAGCTTTAGGCGTTTTAGCCCACTTGGCACTTAAACTGATCAGCTGCTGGTAATACTCGCTGCGATTGGCATCATCAAGTAAATCAGCTAAATGGGTGTTGCCTAAATCACTTAAAATAAAAAAACCTTGCTGCTCATCACTATGAATAATGGTTGGCAATAAAAAACCCTGTTCAGAAAACACCTTATTTAATGCAATATAAGGGACGTTGTTAACTTTTTTTGGATCTGAGTCCATCACAATAAAGTTTTTATTTTCAGCGCTTAACCTATAATAACGGCGAAAACTGGCATCTGCGGTTATTGCATTAAGCGCGTAAGATTGCTCACTAAAGTGAGTATTAATAAACTGTTGTAAACTCTCAAAACGTGTCATTTTATAAGCTATCTATTTTTCACTAATTACTTTGCTATTGTTTTCCTTTATTATGTATAGCTTGTAACTAATCACAGAGCATAAAGGTCGATAAATGAGCAAAACCTGGGGCATTTTGATGCTAAGCGTACTGAGCGCACCATCGCTTGCCGAAACTGAACTGACACACAACTTTTGTGGCACTTCAATGCAAACCAGAGCTTGGCAACCGCTAGCTGGCCTTGAGCTTGGAACGGTTGATATCAGCGCTGATGACGTTGAGCTTTTAGGCACACAAAGCGCTGAATTTACTGGTAATGTTGATATTAACACCGTTAACATGAGTTTGTCCGCACAATCAGCACTGATTGATAAACAACGCGGCCTACTCAATGCCACCGGCCCTATTACCTACCGCGATTATGTAAGTAAAGTTCAAAGTGCGGGCTTAAACGCCGATTTAAACAACTCAGCATTTAGCTTATTAGGCGCACAATACAGCCTAACACAACAGCAAGGCAAAGGTGGTGCGGAAAAACTCACCATCGACAAGTCTGGCTTAATGCTGATGAATGCAAGCTTTACTGCTTGCCCGGGTAATACGCCAGTATGGGCGATTGAAGCCGACGAAATTAATTTATCGCGAGAAGAAGGCTGGGGTGAAACCTACAATGCGGTGCTACGTATTTTAGACACGCCAGTGCTCTATTTACCCTATTTTACTTTCCCACTTGATGAGCGCCGTAAATCAGGCTTATTAACACCCAGCTTTTCAAGCTCAGATCGCTATGGTTTAGAGACTATTACGCCTTATTATTGGAATATTGCTCCAAACTATGATGCAACCATTACGCCGCGTTATATGTCACGCAAAGGTTTACAGCTACAAACTGAATTTAGATATCTAACTCCAGAACACCAAGGTTTAGTGGCTGTCGAATACTTAAATAAAGATGACTCAGAACCTGAACTTGACGAGCGTTTTTTGTTTCATTGGCAACAAAAAAGCTATATAGGCGAAGACTGGCGAGCCAGTATTGATATAACCAATGTCAGTGATGATAACTACCTTACTGATTTAAACTCAACTTATGCAAGTAAAACCGATACTCAGCTTTATCGTACCGGCTCACTAACTCACATGGGCGAGATGTGGCGTACTGATATAAAAATACAAAACTTTGAAGTACTCGGTGACCACTTAGAGTCATATACAGCCTTACCTCAAGTTAGCTTTACACAAACTACGCCGTGGAAAATTGATTACTTCGATTTTACTGTTTCAGGGGAGCTGAGCCACTTTACTAATAGCTCAGCGGTGATTGACCAAGCAACTCGCGTGCATATAGAACCTAAAGCACGCTTTGATTACAAAGAATATGCTTGGTCATTTTTATCTGAAGTAAGCCTGCTACAAACTAACTATAAACAAGACGGCGACTTACAGGGCACTCAATATAGCGAGACGGTCTCGCGCACATTGCCGAAACTCCGCTTATATTCTCAGCTTAACTTTGAGCGCGACACCTCAATTTTTATCGACGATGGCATTCAAACCCTAGAACCACAAATTCAGTATTTATATACACCAAATAAAGATCAATCTGATATTGGCTTATACGATACCACTAAACTACAAGATGACTTTTTTGGCCTATTCAGGGATGCACGTTTTTCAAGTGTTGACCGTATTGCCGCTGCAAATCAATTTACGCTTGGGGCAACCACCCGTTTATTTGATAAGAAAAATGAAGAAGTATTTAATTTCAGTGCTGGCCAAATATTTTATTTAAGTGATTCAGCCAAGCCCACAGAGCAAGGGCTTAACAGCGACAGTAACTACAATGCCTTGTTTGCAGCGCAAACCATGTTACATTGGCACCGCCGCTGGTATTTATCCGGTGGTATTCAGTACGATACGGATGGCAAGCAAATTATCCAGTCAAATGTTACCTTAGATTATAAAGGTGACAATAATCAGCTGGTTCAATTGAACCATCGCTATGCAAATGATGTCTCAGGAAATACAATCGAACAAGCGGGCTTATTTACAAGCATTCCTATCAGTGACGAATGGCAGTTTATTGCAAGTTACCATCGCGACCTTGATAATAACCGCAGCATTGAAGTATTTAGTGGATTACAGTATGAATCGTGTTGTTGGGCGTTCCAAATTACTGGTCATCGCCAAATTGAAACTGATTTAAATCAGTCAATTGGGCAACCCCAAGCCACTTTTGATTCGAGCATTCGTTTGAATTTTGTATTAAAAGGGCTTGGTAGTAAAAGCCGTTATGATGCTCAAAAATTATTACAACAAGGTATTTTTGGTTATCGTAGGCCGTATTTTCTTAATGACTAAGCTGCATTTTGTATAGTAAAAATTTACAAATAACTATATCAATCTAGTCGCCTTTAGCATTACAACAGTACTATTAGTAAGAGTAGTAAAAAGAATATGAATTTAAAAAAATTATTAACATCAGCAGTTTTAACGTTTAGCTTATGCCAAAGTGCATTCGCCGCACCGGTCGAAATAGATAAAGTGATTGGTATTGTAAACCAAGGCGTTATTTTAAAAAGTGAAGTAGACACAATTGTTGATCGTGTTAAAAAACAAGCAGAAGAACAAAATCAACAGCTGCCAAAAGACGAAACACTGCGTGTACAAGCAATTGAGCGCTTAGTTAATCAAACGCTAATGATGCAAATGGCTGAGCGTATGGGCTTAGAGATTTCAGATAGCCAGCTTGACCAAACACTCGCCAACATGGCCAAAGAGCAAGGCGGTACAATTGCTGATTTACGTCGTACTATTGAAGCGTCGGGTGAGAGCTTTCAAGCTTACCGTGAAGAAATTCGTAAAGAGATAACCACGCAACAAGTCATTCGTGTAAACGTAGACCGTCGTATATATATAAGCGACCAAGAAATTGATAACTTGCTAAAAATTATGGATAGCCAAGGCAAAAATGCCGAAGAATACGATATTGGTCATATTCTTATCGATATTCCAAGCGGTGCAAGTGCAGATGACGTCAGCTCTGCAAAAACACGCGCAGACAAGGTAATTGAACTGCTGCAAGACGGCCAAGAGTTTAAGCGTATTGCTATTTCTTCATCAAGTGGTCCAAAAGCGCTTGAGGGTGGTCAATTAGACTGGATGGGCATTAATGAAATGCCATCTTTATTTGCAGAAGCGGTGAAAGGGCAAAAGAAAGGTACGATTATTGGCCCACTTCGCTCTGGCGCAGGTTTTCATATTATTAAGGTGCAAGACGTTCGTGGTCGCCAAGTAGTAGAAGCCACAGAAGTTAAATCCCGTCATATTCTTATTAAGCCTTCAATTATTTTAAGCGAAGAAAAAGCCCGCACTATGCTAGCTGGCTTTGTTAAGGATTTACGCGCTGGAAATGCTGACTTTGCAGAACTAGCTAAAGAGCACTCGCAAGACCCAGGCTCAGCGCTTAAAGGCGGGCAATACGACTGGACTGATCCAACTACCTACGTTCCTGCGTTTAGAGATACATTGCTATCTCTTGATCAAAACGAAATCAGCGAACCCTTTAGAACCCAGTATGGCTGGCACATTGTGCAGTTGTTAGATACACGCGTTGCAGATAAAACTGAGCAAGCTAAGCGTAATCGTGCACATGGCATGTTGTTTAATCGTAAATTTAAAGAAGAAGGTTTTAACTGGCAGCAAGAAATGCGCGAACAAGCCCATGTTGAAATTTTCCCAACAGACGAATAATTATGACCTTAAGAATTGCGGTAACCCCTGGTGAGCCTGCTGGCATTGGCCCTGACTTGCTATTAAAACTGGCACAGCACAGCTGGGATGCACAGCTAGTAGCGATTGCAGATGCATCGCTACTAAAGCAGCGCGCTAAACATTTAGGTTTAAACATTAAATTAATTGAATTTGATGAAAGCGCCGAAGCCATGCCTACAGCGGCTGGCAGCTTGTACATAAAACAGATTGATTTAGCCGAGCCGGTTGAACTGGGTGTGCTGAATGACGCAAACGGTCAATACGTATTAGACACACTGCGTATTGCTAGCGAAAAGAATATGGACGGCACTTTTGATGCTGTTGTTACCGGCCCTGTTCATAAAGGTATTATTAACCAAGCCGGTATTTCTTTTAGTGGCCACACAGAGTACTTTGCTCAACAATCGGGCACCGCTGATGTTGTTATGTTATTAGCTACCGAAGGGCTACGAGTTGCATTAGTAACAACGCATATCCCGCTTGCTTATGTTGCTCGTGCTATTACCCAAGAGCGACTGGTTAAAGTGGCTAATATTCTTAATCATGACTTAAAAACCAAGTTTGGTATTGAGCAACCGCGTATTTTAGTCTGTGGCTTAAACCCGCACGCTGGTGAAGATGGCCATTTAGGCCGCGAAGAAATCGACACGATTACGCCTACACTTGACATACTAAGAGCTGAGGGGATGAACTTAATCGGGCCTTTACCAGCAGACACATTATTTCAAGATAAATACCTAAATGAAGCTGATGCTGTGTTGGCTATGTATCACGATCAGGGATTACCTGTGCTAAAATACAAAGGATTTGGTAAGTCAGTGAATATAACTCTTGGCCTTCCATTTATCCGCACTTCAGTCGACCACGGTACTGCGCTTGATTTAGCCGGTACTGGTGATGCTGATGTTGGCAGTTTTGAATTAGCGATCCGCGAAGCAATTAAGCTCGCCCATGAAAAAGCACAGAATCAATGACCGATAAAGTACATTTAGGACACCGCGCCCGTAAACGTTTTGGCCAAAACTTTTTATTCGATGAATCAATCATCGATAAAATTGTCACCGCTATTGATCCCAAGCCGCAAGATAATTTAGTCGAAATTGGCCCAGGCCTTGGCGCTATTACTGAGCCTGTAGCCGATTTAAGTGGCCATTTAACGGTTGTTGAGCTAGATAAAGATTTAGCCCAACGTTTAATTGAACACCCTTTTTTAGGGCCTAAATTAACCGTAAACCAAGGCGATGCAATGAAGTTTGATTTTGCAAGCCTAGTTAAAGACGACAAAAAGCTAAAAGTATTTGGTAACCTACCGTACAACATTTCTACTCCTTTGTTGTTTCACCTTTTTGAATTTGCCGATCATATTGAGCATATGCACTTTATGCTGCAAAAAGAAGTGGTAAAACGCATGGTTGCAGGCCCAGGCAGCAAAACCTTTGGCCGCTTGAGTGTAATGACTCAATACTACTGTAATGCGATGCCTGTAGTAGAAGTACCACCAGAGTGCTTTAAACCTGCACCTAAAGTGGACTCTGCGGTTATTCGCTTAATCCCCAAAAAGGCAGAGCAGCGCACAGCTAAGAGCGTTAAAATATTAAATACCGTCTGTTTAGAAGCGTTTAATCAACGTCGTAAAACACTGCGCAACAGCCTAGGTAACCTTTTAACCGCTGAAGAGTTAACCAGCATTGGCATTGATATTACTTTGCGTGCTGAGAGCCTGTCGTTACAACAATTTATTGATATAGCTAACTGGATTTATGACAACAAGCAGTAATATGGGATCACCTGTAAAGGTATCTGTAGAAACATTTTATGTAGAAGAGCAATCGCAACCTGAACTTGATAAATTTGTGTTTGCTTACTCCGTTACTATAAAAAACCACAGTTTATGTAGTGCAAAACTACTCAGTCGCTATTGGTTAATTACCGATGCCAATGGCAAAGAAGTAGAAGTACAAGGTGAAGGTGTGGTGGGTGAAACCCCAGATATAGCCCCAGGCGAAAGTTACAAATACACCAGTGGTGCATTATTAGATACTCCGGTAGGCACCATGCAAGGGCATTACACTTTACGAAACGAATTTGGTGCTGAGTTTGAAGCCCCCATAAATGTGTTCCGTTTAGCTTGCCCTAATATCTTACACTGAGTAAGAACAGCGTCTAATGGCCGACTACGCAATAGGTGATTTACAAGGCTGCTTTAACGAATTTAGTTTATTGTTAAAGCAAGTCGACTTTAATCCTAGCAAAGATCATCTCTACCTAGTAGGTGATATTGTTGCTCGCGGCCCAGACTCCAAAGCATGTCTTGATTACATATATCAGCACCAAGACAGCGTTAGCGTCACATTAGGCAATCATGACTTACATATGATTGCCTGTTATTTAAATAATGTTGCCCCCAACCCCAAAGACAAACTAACGACTCTGTTCAACAGCAGTAAACTCCCACATTACGTCGCGTTTTTGCAAACTCAGCCTTTAGCTCTTTACTTAGATAAATATGATTGCTTTATTTCACACGCGGGGCTAAACCCTGATTGGTCGTGCGTGCAAGCCATTGAGCACGCCCAATTCGCACAGCAATGCTATGGTGCTGACAACGCTCAATACTTCTTAAAAAACATGTATCAGCCTCACCCACTAACATGGAGTGAGCAACTCGATGACGCTGCCAAGTTTCGTTATATTGTTAATTATTTCACCCGTATGCGCTTTATTACACCCGATAACTTGCTTGATTTTAGTGCAAAAGAAGCAACAGCAAATAGCCATTCATTGATTCCTTGGTTTTCTCATCCTAAAATTGTTAACGCTCAACATGACCTTGTTTTTGGTCATTGGGCTGCACTTGAAGGTCAAACTCCCTACAAACACCTGTACGCTCTAGATACAGGTTGCGTCTGGGGCGGCTCAATGACCTTAATAAATTTACAGAGCAAACAAAAACTTTCAAAAAAATCACAACTTTTGTCTAAATAAACTGAAAAAAGTTAATACATCTGTTAAGTTTAAGAGTGCATGTTAAATTGCATAATTACAAACCATTCACAACTAAGTGTAAAAAATAGCAACACTCTCTAATCTAATTAAAGATGAGGAAAATTGCTTTGTATTATTTTACATCCATAATCGAATAGTTGAATTATGTATGCTTAGTGTGTGATGAAGTTTCACGGTAAATTTAGCAACTAACTATTAACAGTAAAAATTAATTATTTTTAATTACTTAACTTATTGTTGAAAGCGCCGATAAGTTTTAATAGACGTATTTTTGAATGGAAAACCATATGAATCTAACAGTGAGTCAACGTATTTGGGGTGGTTTTATATTTATCACTTTATTACTTTTAATTATTGGCGGTAACTCTTTAATAAAAATAGCAAATATAGATCGCTCAACTCAAAAGGTTAATCAGCTATCGCTTCCGGCATTAAACAAGAGCGCTCAATTACAAGCTGAATTTATTTTGATGAGTAAAGCTGCTCAAGCTAGCTTTCACACTTCATCGGCTCAAGAGCTAGCGCCAATAAAAGCACAAATAGAAGAACAAAAACAGTTATTTGATAAGTTACATCGCGAGCTACAACAAGTAGTAAAAGATGATCCACAACTAAATAAGAGTAGCCTTGACGTTGAAAAGACCTACTTAAGTTTTTTAAGCATTATAGAGAGCCTACTCAAAGACAAAAACACTCAGTTAGTGCTTAATAAAAAGCTTAAAGCTCAATTAGAAACCGTTGAGCTTGCGGCAGAAGATGCCAACTCTATGGTTCTTGATATTATTGATATCGATGGTTTAGAAGATAACTACCCGCGTGCTTATCAAGCAGCTAATAACCTTGAAAATAACTTTATGTCTGTGGTTACCAGTAGCACCGATATGTTAACTGTTAAAACACTTAATACGCTCGATATTATTAAAAATGAACAAGTATATTACTTTGAAGAAGTCGTTCGTACCGTTTCATTAATACAACCTGCAATAGAGCAGAGCCATAGCGGCTTGTTTAACGACTTAAAAGGTTATGTAGATACACTTGAGAGTAATATTTTAGGTAACGATAGCCTTTCAGCGAATAAAAAACGCCTTATTGATGCAATCAGCACAACTGAACGTGAATTAGAAGAGTCTGAAAAAGCTACTAAAACAGCACTTAGCCAAATTGACGAATTAGTATTACAAGCCAGCGGCGTTGCATTTACTTTGCAAGAAGGCGTTCGCAGCGATGTAAACTCAGCTAACTTATGGACTTGGATAGGCATGATCATTGCTACTATTATCGCTGTGCTTGTGGCCATTGTTACAGTTAACCGTATTACTAAGCCATTAGCAGAAGTTAACCGCATTTTAGATATTGTTGCCAGTGGTGATATGACTCAACGCTTGGATGACAGCGCAAAAGATGAATTTGGTGAATTGTCGAAAAGTTGTAACACCTTAATTGATAGCTTACGTAGCTTAATTACCGGTATTATTTCGCGTTCAACACAACTTGCTGCTGCTTCTGAGCAAACCTCAACAATTACCGGTGAGTCGAGCAAAGCGATTAGTAATCAACAAGCGCAAGTAGAGCAAGCGGCAACCGCAACCACTGAAATGAGCAGTACCTCTCAAACAGTGAGCAACAGTGCTC
Source organism: Pseudoalteromonas sp. 3J6 (assembly GCF_903995135.1). Classification (GTDB taxonomy): domain Bacteria; phylum Pseudomonadota; class Gammaproteobacteria; order Enterobacterales; family Alteromonadaceae; genus Pseudoalteromonas. The sequence continues at coordinate 3,916,212 of NZ_LR877185.1, forward strand.
AACAAGCACTGGGCGAAATCAAAAATGCTGATAAAGAAGCTGAACGCGTTAAAGGTATTTCAAATCAAAATAAAGCAACCATTGAACAACTCGCTTACGAAGTTGATGAAGCATCAAGTGTTATTAATAAGCTACACAAAGATAGCGCCTCAATTGGTAGTATTTTAGACGTTATTCGTGGTATCGCTGAGCAAACTAACTTACTTGCACTTAATGCGGCCATTGAGGCAGCGCGTGCCGGCGAGCAAGGCAGAGGCTTCGCCGTGGTAGCTGATGAAGTAAGATCGCTTGCAAGTAAAACTCAAGAGTCGACCCAAGAGATTCAATCTATGATTGAATCACTACAGTTGGGCGCTGAAGAAGCAGTTAAAGCCATGGAAAAAGGTAAAGAACGCGCTGTTTCTTGTGTTGAGCAAAGTGATTTAGCTAATAGTGCACTAGATTCAATTACTCTTGCGGTATCGCAAGCGCACAATGTCAGTGAAGAGATATCAACGGCAGCACAAGAACAACAACAAGTATCACAAGAGATTAGTGAACGCTTAGAGTCTATTGTTGCTATCGCCGAGCAAACAGCAGAAGGTGCTGTACAAACTAATATTTCAAGTTCAGAAGTGGCTAAATTAGCCGAAGAACTAAGAATATCAGTAGAGAACTTTAAAGTATAAGTATCGCACTGTAAGTAGCCTTAGGGCTGCTTACAGTTCACCCCTAGTAAGTCATAGTAAAACCCCCACTTCCTCATTAGGTATACTTACATACCCCCACAATCTTACTCTAAATACACAACATCCAACTGATTAGTCCGTGAAGTCATTTAATACTATTTATATTTTCTTTGGTTATACCAATTCGCTTAATTAAGTGGTCTATTTTGAGGCTGGAAAAACGCGTTGATAGCTAGGCAAAAAATTTGCTATTTAGTTGCTCTAAATGAGAGTTTTTAACGCAGGCAGCGACACGTTTAGCCCCGTAAAGTGATTAAGTATTATTGCGGATTGATATTACAAACAACGGAGCCGCTATTAAAACAATAAGCCATGGTGCTTAACATAAATTTTTAATTAGATGGATACAATTACGGTAGGTATATTTTCGGTGGTAACAGAGTGAATTTTAAAAACAAAAAACCCAGCATAAGCTGGGTTTTTACATTTCTGAAAGAAAACTAAATTACTTAATTTTAGCTTCTTTGAAAATCACATGTTTACGAGCCTTAGGATCGAACTTTTTGATTTCCATTTTTTCAGGCATGTTACGCTTGTTCTTGTCGGTAGTGTAGAAAAAACCAGTACCAGCAGTTGAAACTAAACGGATCTTATCGCGCATAATTCAGTTCCTTAAACTTTTTCGCCACGAGCACGGATTTCTGTAAGAACCGTGTCAATGCCTTTTTTATCGATAATACGCATACCTTTAGTAGTAGTGCGTAATGTTACAAAACGTTTTTCACTTTCAACCCAAAAACGGTGTGTTTGTAGGTTAGGTAGGAAACGACGTTTAGTCGCGTTTCTCGCGTGTGAACGGTGGTTACCAACCGCTGGACGCTTACCTGTAACTTGACATACTTTAGACATGTCTATATATCTCCAATAACTTCGCTCGAGCTTAATTTTCCCCTAAGGCCATGTATTTGTGCCCTAGAGATAAATCGAAGGGCGCTCTTTATACAGCTTTTACAGGCAAAGATCAAATACTGATCTTATCCAACCAGCTCATGTGTAAATTTTATAGCGGCTAATTATAAAGATCGAATGCCCTTAGGGAAAGTAAAAACTGCATTTAAATTAAACTAATTTACCAAAACACACTAAACCGCTCATTTTTAGCACATATCTGCGAGCAATAAACTTAAATAAGTCCCCGTTCGGCAAACGAAACACAATTTTCACCACCAATAATAATATGATCCAATACATTTATGTCGACTAATTGCAGCGCTTGGCACAATTTATTGGTAATTAGTTTATCGGCCTGACTTGGCTCTGCAATACCGCTGGGATGATTATGTGAAAAAATAACCGCTGCCGCATTATTTCTTAAAGCCGCTTTGACAACTTCACGTGGATATACACTGGCTGCGTTAATCGTACCATAAAATAAGATTTCATCTTTCAATAAACGATTTTGACTATCAAGATACAACACCATAAACACCTCCTGCTGCAACCCTCGCATTTGCAGGGTTAAATAGTCGTAAACAGCTTGAGGGGAGTTAAAAACGGCATCGCGAACAAAGCCTTCTTGCATATAACGCTGACTCAGCTCAAGTACCGCTTGTAACTGTACGTATTTAGCTGTACCCAGCCCTTTTTGCGCACAAAACTCATCTATGCTGGCATTAAACAAATTATGCAGGGTTCTATTTTCATTGATCAGATGTTGTGCTAGCTCTATCGCATTCATACCCGGTAAGCCAGTACGTAAAAATATAGCCAGTAGCTCAGCATCAGAGAGTGCCTTAGCGCCTTTTGCTAGCAGCTTTTCTCGCGGTCTGAGTGAATTAGGGAGTGAGGTTAATTGCATCGTTCATCCTTGAAAACGGTCAGTACCATATAACTGTAATGCAAAATTAAAAATTAGCGCAATAAAACGCATTTTATCTTAGCTGTCAGGCCTAAGATTTGTTATTTTAGCCAGCATATCTTATAAAATTGATAAACAACCATGATTAATTTAACAAATAAAAAAATAGTGCTGGGTATTAGCGGTGGAATTGCAGCCTACAAATGTGCCGAACTAGTAAGACGTTTAAAAGACCATGGTTGTGACGTTAAAGTTGTAATGACTGAATCAGCAAAGCATTTTATTACCCCGTTAACGATGCAAGCTGTCAGTGGTGAAATGGTGTCTGACTCATTGCTAGACCCATCAGCAGAAGCTGCAATGGGACATATTGAATTTGCCAAATGGGCTGATTTAATTTTAGTGGCTCCTGCCACCAGCAATATTATTGCAAAAATGGCGGTAGGCATTGCTGATGATCTACTTACTACGTTATTACTCGCAACTCCTGCAAAAGTGGCTGTGGCACCAGCTATGAATCAGCAAATGTACGCGCACCCTGCAACGCAAGCTAACATAGCCACTTTAAAGGCTCGTGGCGTTGCTGTTTGGGGGCCTGGCAAAGGTGAGCAAGCCTGTGGCGATGTAGGTGCAGGGCGAATGCTTGAACCGCATGAGTTAGTGAGTTTATGCATTGAACCTGCGCAACCACAAATCTTAGCGGGTAAAACCATTACTATTACCGCAGGCCCAACCCGAGAGCCTCTCGATCCGGTGCGTTTTATATCAAACCACAGCTCAGGAAAAATGGGCTATGCACTAGCACAAGCTGCTTTATCATTTGGCGCGCAAGTTAACTTAATTTCAGGCCCGGTAACCATTACCGCGCCGCAAGGGGTTAATTTAATTAATATAGAAAGTGCCGAGCAGCTATTGCAAGAGTCTCTCAATTACGCCCCTCAATCTGACGCCTTTATTGGTTGCGCTGCTGTAGCCGATTACCGTGCAGCAAATATCGCCACGCAAAAAATGAAAAAACAAGGCGATGAACTCACTCTTAGCTTAGTTAAGAACCCAGATGTTATAGCAGCGATAGCAAACCTTACACAAAGCCGCCCTTACACTGTCGGCTTTGCAGCAGAAACGCAAAATGTTGCTAACTATGCTAAAGGGAAATTGACTAATAAAAACCTCGATATGATTTGCGCAAACGACGTATCGCAGAGTGATTTAGGCTTTAATTCAGAACGTAACGCACTTACTCTTTATTGGCAAAATGAACAACTCGATTTACCTGAGGCCAGCAAAACAGAAATAGCAATCAAAGTGATCGAACAGCTTGCCAAGCGATTATAAAAAGGCTGGAAACAAACTGAATAAAACATTAACATGATGACGCCTTGTGACCTTTTAGTGTAATTTTACTTCGCTAATATAGTTTAATGCTTGCGCAGTACCAGAGCTTCACGTAATACGTGAAAATACCGCCTTACTGGTTATTGCCCGCAGCAGCACTAGGCCGGTAGCTGTGTTATCGCACATTGATGTAGAAAAAATAACTATTAAAAAAGGAATGTTCATGCCTGCGACAAAAAAAAGTAATCGCAAAGAGCAAATACTGCAAGCACTCGCACAAATGTTAGAAACCAGCCCTGGCCAGCGTATTACAACTGCCAAACTTGCCGCAGAAGTTGGCGTATCTGAAGCCGCTCTTTATCGCCACTTTCCGAGCAAAGCGCGGATGTTTGAAGGATTAATTGAGTTTATTGAAGATACCCTGCTATCACGTATTAATCTTATTTTAGATAACGAAAAAGAAAGCAAAGCACGCGTATACAATACCTTATTACTGTTGCTAACGTTTGCTGAGAAAAACCCTGGCATTACTCGTATATTAACAGGCGATGCTCTACAAGGTGAGCAGGAGCGACTTCGTGAACGTGTACAAGGCTTATTTGAAAAGCTAGAGACCCAATTCAAGCAAATTCTTAGAGAGCGTAAGCTACGTGAAGGTAAAAACTTCCAAAGCGATGAGCTAACCCTAGCTAACTTTTTGCTTGCCTACGTTGAGGGTAAAATGAATCAGTTTGTGCGCAGTAATTTTAGTGCTCGCCCAAGTGAGCAATTTGAAAAACAATGGCCAGAATTACAAAAAATTTGGTTATAAGATTCGAAGTAATACCTTGTTAGTGATGCTAACAAGGTATTAAATAAACCACTTCCACTCCTATTTTTTCACAGATGCCTACCACCTCGCATCCCGTAGCTCGAAAATTTTACCTTTTACCTTTTACCTTTTACCTTTTACCTTTTACCTTTTACCTTTTACCTTTTACCTTTTACCTTTTACCTTTTACCATTCATTTTTAACCTCTCATCTCTGCCCTGCTACCACTTATCGTATCTACTCGAATTGTTATTAAAACTAGTTACAATAAAATAATGTTAAAAAACGAGAATCTATAATGAAAACACAACTCACTCTTATAGGCTGTGCACTTATTACCAGCTTAACGAGCGCCAGTGCCTTAGCAAATAAGCCATTAGAATTTAAAGATGTATTTGATTTTAAATCTGCAAAAGGCACACAGCTTTCTGAAAATGGTCAAATCCTCTCTTTAAGTGCAACTCCTTATCGTGGCAATGCCACTGGGCAAGTCTACTCGCTAAATAACAACAAGCTTATTGCTGAGGTAGAGCGAGGCACTCGCCCTACAATTAACAAAATGGCGAACTGGGTCGTATTCACCCAAGTGCCTACCCTACTTGAAAAAGAGACCACTAAGAAAAAAAGTGATTTAAAAAACAATCTAGTATTAGTGAATACCCAAACCGGTGAGCAACAACGCTTTAATGACGTAAAAGATTACGTACTCGCTAATAACGGGAAGTGGCTTGCCTATCGTAAAAATGAGAGCACCGACGCGGATGATAAAAACGCCGATAACGATAGCGCTATCACAGCTGATAAAAAAGATAAAAGCTACCCGCTGGTTGTCGTCAACTTAAGCGATAAACGCACCCACACTCTTGAAAGTGCCTTCACCTATGATATTAGCGCCACCAGCGATCAGCTATTAGTGAGCCAAAGCTATGTGGATGGTAACAATAATCAAATTACTTTGTTTTCACTCGATGATTTTACCAGCACGGCATTAATTGATGAGCCGGGTGTGGTTGCCAGCAAAATAGCTTGGCATCCAATCAATAAGAGTGTTGCATTTACCTTAGGTAACTATGTGAACGATGATAAGCGCCGCCGCCAGTACAAATTAACGCTTTGGCAAAACGAGACGCTTACCACTGTGCAGTCACCTAACCCAGAATGGTTAATGGGTAAAACCGCGACATTAACGTGGGCCGAAGATGGTACACGCTTGTACTTTGAAAACCGCCCAAAACTTGCTGAAAAAGTTAAACAAAAGGAATATACCGATGAGTCGTCATTGTATGACTTTGAGGTTATTCGCGACCAAAAAGGGTTAAATGTATGGCACAACAACGATGCGCAAATTAAACCTCGCGAAGAGCAGCAATGGAATGAAAGTAATAAGAATCGACATTACACGGCGGTATACCATGTAAACTCGCAACAAGTTGTGCAGTTAAGCACACCAAATATGCCTGAGGTCGCACTTAATACTGAACGCGCGGATTCATTATTAGGTTACTCAAATTTAGCTCATCTTGAAAAAGTAATGTATGGCGGTTTTTTTGCTGACTACTTTGCTGTTGATATAAAAACGGGTAAACAAACCCCTATTATTAACGACTACCCATTTAGACCTAGCCTTGCGCCTAATGGTCAGTTTGCTGCTTACTTTGATAATAACCAAGTACAGCTTAAAAACTTAGGCAATAACAAAGTGAGCGTACTCAGCAAAGCGGTTAACGCCATCTTTGCCGATGACAAACACGATTATCCATCTAAGCAGCCTGGCTATGGCTTTGCTGGCTGGCTTAACGATAGCAGCGAAATACTGGTTTATAGCAAATACGATATTTGGTCGTTTAATGTAAATACCAAGCAAGCCAAACGCTTAACTAATGGTAAACAAAGTAATACTCAGTACAGAGTGATCACACTTGATAAAAGCCAAGTGGGCTTTAACAGTAAGGATACGCTGCTGCTCTCTGCAATTAACTTACAAAGTAAGCAAAGTGAGGTGGCTAAACTTAATTTAACAACGCTTAACGTTACTAAACTACTCACAGGCAATAAACGCTTTGATGTAATTAAAAAAGCCAAAAATGCCGATAAATACTTATTTATTGAGCAAACCTATCAGCAATTCCCTGATATTTATCAAACAGACTTTAGCTTCAAACAAGCACAACAAGTCACTAACCTTAATCCTCAGGTAACTAATTTTGCTTGGGGAGAAAAGCCTGAGCTTATAAGCTATAAAGGCTTTGATGGAGAAGATTTACAAGGGGTATTAATCAAACCTGCCGGCTATAAAAAAGGCGATAAAGTACCGGTTGTGGTGTACTTTTACCGCTATATGAGCCAGCGTATGTACGATTTCCCTAAAATGGAATTAAATCATCGCCCTAACTTTCCGATGTTTACATCAAATGGCTATGCCATCTTTTTACCTGATATTCGCTTTGAAATAGGTCATCCAGGTAAGTCTTCAACTCAAACCATGATCAACGCCACTCAAAAGCTGATTGATTTAGGCATTGCCGATGCTAATAAAATAGGGTTACAAGGCCATTCATGGGCGGGTTATCAAAGCGCGTTTATGATCACTGAAACTGATATGTTTAAAGCTGTAGTTTCGGGTGCGCCAGTGTCTAACATGACCAGCGCCTACAGTGGCATTCGCTTAAAGTCAGGGCTTGCTCGCCAATTTCAATATGAAACAGGGCAAAGTCGCATTGGTAAAAACTTATTTGAAGCCCCTGAGCTTTATATTGAGAACTCACCAGTCTTTTTTGCGGATAAAGTAAATACCCCTATTCTGATTATGTTTGGTGATAAAGATGATGCTGTGCCATGGCATGAAGGCGTACAATATTACTTAGCGCTGCGCCGTGCGGGTAAAGATGCTACATTTTTACAATATGAAGGTGAACCGCATCACTTAAAGCAATTCCCTAATCAGGTAGATTTCTCCGTGCGCATGATGCAGTACTTTGATCATTACTTAAAAGGCAAGCCAGCCGCTAAGTGGATGAAAGAGGGTGAAGCGTTTATCGAAGAGTAACTAATAAACCGGCGCTATTTGGCGTCGGTTTAACATTTAAAACCAGCAATTAAAGACTATATAAAGTTTTAAATAAATACTAAATCACTATTAAAACTGACTTTTATACCTAGTTCGCGTATTCTAATCTCCTGATTTAAACAACCTCTATAACGAAATGAGCAACGCCACTCCCCCATTTTCAATCTCAGCCAGCATGACTCACAGCATTGCAAATATTAGTGAAGCTTTAGGTAAAATCAGTGCCTTATATTCGCCAGCAACTATTGAGCACTATAAGCAACAAAAACCCACCTCTATACAAATGAAAAACTCTGAGTTTCAATTCACAGCATCTGACCTATCAAGCCCAGATAGCTTATTAGCTCTGCATCGCAGCTTAATGAAAAATAAGGCTGAAAAGTCAGGCTGTTATAGGGAGCAAAGTCTAGCGTTAAAAAATGGCTTACAAATGGCACCACAAGCAATTCGAGTGCCACAAATGGTAGAAGAATTATTTGCGTGGTTTAATACAACTAACCACCACCCTCTAATCAGTAGTGCAGTATGCCATTATGAATTACAGTTTATTCAACCGGTTGCACAGGGTAATACTGAGCTAGCGTGTGTGTGGCAAACCCAACAATTATCACAATGGCATACGCTGTTTTCATTGCTAAACATTCATAACTTAATAGCGGCAACACGCCAACGATACTTTGAAAGCATTAACCTAAGTACCAAAACCGGTGACTCATCCGTGTTTATTGAGTACATGTTAGAGACATTACTTTCAGCATTAGATATTTTAGAAAGTGATTTAAAATCAATAACAAAAAGCCAACCCCCACAACAACCCCCTCAAGTTAAAAACACTATACACTTAGACATACAAGCCCCCCAAGTCATCGCTTTAATAAATGTATTTAACCAAAGCGAAAAACCATTAAACCGACAAGAGCTACAAAACCAGCTAGGGTTAAAAGATCGAAAACATTTTAGAGAGCGCTATTTAAAACCTGCAATTGATGCAGGCATAATCGAAATGACTATTCCCGAAAAACCGAATAGTAAAATGCAGCAATATAGACTTAAAAGTTAGAAATAAAAAATGCCACTTAAGAGCTTAAGTGGCAGGTTTAATAAGCCGCGCTGAGCGATTTTTTATGCGTATTGCCCAGCAGCAAATCCACAGCTCCACGCGTATTGAAAATTATAGCCTCCTAGCCAACCCGTTACATCGGTTACTTCGCCAATAAAATATAAACCTTTGGCTTTTTTAGCCTCAAATGTTTTAGAGCTTAACTCGTCGGTATCTATACCACCTAAAGTCACTTCTGCAGTTCTGTAACCCTCAGTACCATTTGGCTTAATTTGCCACGCATGAATATAATCAGCAAGCGCATCAATTTGGCTATGCGTTAGCTGATTAATATTGCAATCAGGAATAGCTTTACTGTTATGGAGTATTTCAACAAAACGCTTAGGAAGGATAGTAGCGAGGCTATTTTTTAACGATTTTTGCGCTTGCGTTTCTCGCCAATCGGCTAGCTGTTGCTTTAAATCGAGTTCAGGTAATAAATTGATCGTCACCGCCTGACCTGCTCGCCAAAATGAGCTTATTTGTAATATGGCAGGCCCGGATAAGCCGCGGTGAGTAAATAAAATATTCTCTTTAAATACAGTACCATCTTCGCTTGCAACTTCACAAGGAATACTAATGCCAGAAAGCCCTTCAAAACGCTCTTTATCGTGTTGATGTAAGGTAAAGGGAACTAAAGCAGCCATCGTCGGCAATACCTTTAAACCAAATTGCTCTGCAATTTTATAACCTATTGGCGTCGCGCCAAGTTTAGGCATAGTTAAACCGCCCGATGCGACAACTAACGACTCGCAGGTCAGAGTTTCTTGCTCAGTTGTGACACTGTAACCTGTTGCTGTTTTAGCTACATTTAACACTTCGCTGCGTAGTTTAATTGTAACACCCGCCCACTCACACTCTGTTAGTAAAATATCAACAATGTCTTGTGCGCTATTGTCACAAAATAATTGTCCCAATGTTTTATGGTGATACGCCAAACCATGTCGGTCTACAAGCTCTACAAAGTCATGTTGGGTATAACGACTTAAGCACGACTTTACAAAATGGGGATTAGTGCATAAATAGTTATTAGGGCTCGCATTTTCATTAGTAAAATTACATCGCCCGCCACCACTAATTAAAATTTTACGTCCTGGCTTTTTACCCATATCAAGCACTGTAACACTTCGGCCGCGATATCCTGATTGTGCTGCACACATTAAACCTGCAGCTCCGGCACCGATCACTATCACATCAAGGTGAGTCATTTGGTCATCTCTTAAAAACTTTGGTGAATTATAACAAAGTTTCGGTAACAACAAGATAGCTGTTATATTGTTTTTAATTTATCAATAAAGATTAAATAATGATAAAAAACACCAAATAAATCTAATACATTAGGATCGTCAACACAATAAAAACAAATACAAAACGACTGAAAGGTTACTAAATTCACGGTTATAACTAAATGAGATAGGCACATACGTATTTAATATTTCAAAATTATTAACAGATCATTTACCTTTGTACCCACTTTGTGGCTTTCCACAAATAATAATAAAACTAAGGGTAATTATGACTTCTAATAATTCATTTAAAAAATGCGCTGTTGCGCTAACAATAAGTACACTATTTGCAGCCAGCTCAAGCATGGCAAATCCAGCACAAGCAATCGCACCATCAATGGCTGAAACCTCAGTTAAAATGCAAAATCAAGGTGGGTTTGAAACTCAGTTCATTATCAAATATAAAAATAGTAGCGATATAATGAGTACATCAACAGCTGAAGCATCGCCTGCAATGATGAATAAAAAAGCGCAAAGCTTTGTAAAAAACTTCACCTCAAAAAAAGGTAAAGTTAAAGCTAAATATATCCGTGCAATGGCATTAAATGATCATCACGTAATGCGTGCCGACAAAAAGCTCAATGCTGAAGAAGCACAACAGTTTATGCAAGAAATGGTCAATTCAGGCAATGTTGAATACATTGAAGTCGATCAAATGTTAAAGCCATTTGCAACACCAAACGACCCTCGTTATGGCGACCAATGGCATTACTATGAGCAAGCCGGTGGCCTAAATCTACCAACAGCCTGGGATACTGCTACAGGTAGCGGCGTGGTTGTAGCTGTTCTAGATACTGGTTACCGTCCGCACGCTGATTTAAACGCCAATATTTTACCTGGCTACGATATGATCTCTAATCTATCAGTCGCTAATGATGGCAATGGCCGTGATAACGATGCTCGCGATCCAGGGGATGCTGTTGCAGCCGGAGAATGTGGTGATAATGGAGCACAAGGCTCTAGCTGGCATGGTACTCACGTAGCAGGCACAGTCGCTGCTGTGACTAATAATGGTGAAGGCGTTGCTGGTGTTGCTTACGACGCCAAAGTAGTGCCAGTACGTGTATTAGGTAAATGTGGCGGCTTGACCTCAGATATTGCTGACGGCATTATTTGGGCTTCAGGCGGAAACGTATCAGGTACATCTACAAACCCAAACCCTGCAGATGTTATAAACATGAGTTTAGGTGGTGCAGGTACATGTAGCTCAACGACTCAAAATGCGATTAATACTGCACGTAACAACGGCTCTGTTGTTGTAATAGCTGCAGGTAACGATAACGATAATTCTGCAAACTACAACCCGGGTAACTGTAATGGAGTTGTTAATGTTGCATCAGTTGGTCGTAACGGTGGCCGCGCATATTACTCAAATTATGGTAGCAATATTGATGTAGCAGCACCGGGTGGCGCACAAAATTTTGCTAATGATTCTGAAGGTGTTTTATCTACTTACAACTCAGGCTCAACAACACCATCAAGCGACAGCTATGGTTTTTCGCAAGGTACATCAATGGCCGCCCCTCATGTTGCAGGTGTAGCAGCGTTAATCAAACAAGCAAAACCAAACGCGACACCTGATGAAATAGAAAATATTTTAAAAACAACAACTCGTGCATTCCCAGCAACTTGTACTAACTGTGGCACAGGCATTGTTGATGCTGCCGCTGCTGTTGCAGCAGCCTCTGGTGGTACACCACCGCCAACATCAGGTGATAATGAGCTTATTGATGGGCAAGCGAAAACAGGCTTAAGCGGTGCGACAAGTACACAAAACTTTTACACTATGACAGTCCCAAGCGGTGCTACTAATGTAACTTTCACAATGAGTGGTGGTACAGGTGATGCTGACTTGTATGTACGTGCTGGTAGTAAACCGACAACGAGCACTTATGATTGCCGTCCTTACAATGAAGGTAACAGTGAAGAGTGTTCTATCGATAACCCAACTTCAGGTACTTATCATATAATGCTAAACGGCTACTCAGCCTACACTGGCGTTAGTTTAGTCGGTAACATCACAGGCGGTTCAGACTCAGGCACACCACAAGCGGGTGGCGGTACAGTATCTGATGTTTCTGCAACAGCAGGTCAGTGGAAGCATTACACGCTAGAAGTTCCTGCTGGCATGGCTAACTTTACTGTAACAACATCAGGTGGCACTGGTGATGCTGACTTATTTGTAAAATTTGGTAGTCAGCCAACCAGCTCAAGCTATGATTGCCGCCCATTTAAAACTGGTAACGCCGAAACATGTACATTTAGCAACCCTCAAGCAGGCACATGGCATTTAAGTGTTAATGCGTATCAAACCTTCTCAGGTTTAACGCTAAGTGGTCAATACCAGCCATAGTCCATCTACTCTTTTAATAAAAAGCCGATATATATGTATCGGCTTTTTTACTGATAAACGCAGATTAGTTATAGTTTAGCTAAAACGACTTCAGCGCTACTTATTACAAATTCTTTTTCTTGCTCGACAAATAATTGGTTAACAACACCATTATCTACAACCATAGCGTAACGTTTCGAGCGCAAACCACCAAAGCCTGCGGTATCTTTTTCAAGACCTAAAGCACGAGTAAAACTAGCATCACCGTCTGCCAGCATATCTATATGCTCTGCATTTTGTGACTCACCCCATGCTTTCATCACAAATGCATCATTTACCGATACACAGTAGATAGCGTTAATACCCTTAGCCTTAATTTTATCGGCTAGCGCGATATAACCAGGCAAATGAGCATTCGAACAAGTGGGTGTAAAAGCACCAGGCACCGCAAATAACACAACTTTTTTATCTGTAAATAATTCATTATTAGTGAGTGTTTGCATACCTTTATCACTAAGCTGAGATAAATTTACTGCAGGTATTGTCTGACCTTGCTCTATCATATTAATTCCTTAGGGTAATTAAATAGTCTTTTAGCATACAGATTAATATTTAATTCGTCTTCGATTAATCGCTGTTGTTATCTAAACCTAAACCTTCTTTAATAGATGTCATTTGCAACTCTAATTGCGAGCCTATATCAGCAACTAATTCACTCGACTCACTTACTTGGCTTTTCATATCATGCATTGATAGAGTAAAGTCACTAAGGAAATTACTTTGTTGTTTAGCCAATTCCATTGCATCAATCGCAACTTTATTAGCCTGCTGCGCATTATCTGCAACTCCTTCAGAGTTTGCTTTAAGCTCTTGAGCATTTGCAGTTTGTAACTGTGCATCCTCAGTTAATGCATTGATTTGTTTATAGACTTCTTGAGAGTTTTCGCTTAGTAGCGCCAATTGATCATTAATCTCTTTTAACGAACCTTGAGTCTGCATAGCTAATTGCCTTACCTCATCAGCAACCACGGCAAAACCTCGACCTTGCTCACCTGCTCTTGCTGATTCAATCGCAGCATTCAGCGCGAGTAAGTTTGTTTGCTCAGCGATGGTACGTATGACCGTAATAATATTGCTTACTCCCTGTACCCCGCTCAGTAATTCCTGAACACTATGCATACCTTGCTCAATACGCTGCTGTGTATCAGAACTGGCATTAAGCATACTTTTGGCAAAACCAACACTTTGTTGCATTGCTTCATAAGTACTTTGAGCATTTTCAGCAGCTTGAGCATTGATATGATTAACCTGCTCGCCAAGTTGCTGAATATTAAGAAGCAGTTCTTCATTGTGATTTACCTGCTGATAACTCGCATTACTTTTTTGACCTATCGTGTATAAATGCCCACTCATCTGCTGCATGAAATCACTGACTACATTAAGCATATCTGCTCTTTCTTGCGCTTCCAAACGCTGGCGTTCAATTAACTGGTTAAAATACTGCGCTATTTCACCCACCTCTGTTTTAGGGTTATTCACTGTAATATTTTTTAACTCATTACTTTCGATTAAGAATGCAAACCCATCTCGCAGTTGTCGTAAAGGTTGTAAAACCTGTCTGCGCTGTACCCAATAAACACCAAAAGCTAATATTACTAGTCCACCTATTGCTATTCCAAACACCCAGAACACTTGTTGCTTTACGGTATCTTGCTGCGCTTTTAATGTTTGCTCTGCCTCAATCACTGTATTTGATAGTAAGCTAATTTGTTCGCGTAACTCATTCGTTCCTGAACGACGTAGTTTTGATTGCGATAAAGTACTGCTTAAATCACGCAGATAACGTTTAGGCCAACTCACCAACTCTGCTTTTATTTCAGCAGCCAAATCTTCAGGTTCTTCATCTACAAATAAAGCAAATTCATCAACCTCAGTCATTACTCCTAAGTTAGGTAGCTGCTCAATTTTTACCGCCAGTAAGTTTAGGGTTTTTATGCTTTGTTGCAGGTTTTTTTCTATCTCAGGTTGATAATTATTTAGCAGTTGATAAGTCGATAGTGATAAATTAACCACTTCACTGTAATAATCACTCGCTAATTTATAATAATTAAGAGCGTTACTGGCTTGCGTTGATGCTTTTTGCGCATAATTAATAAGTGAAGAGGCTGAGCCCGCCATTTGCCTAAGCGCGTTATCTAACAGCGCAGTTTCATTGCCAGAGAGTTTTCCAAGTGATCTGTATTTACCATTAATATCTGTATTTAATGAAGTTAATTGTTCAGCTAAACGAGCTTCTAACTCATGAGGAAGCACCGTTAACTGTTGGGCTTTAAGTTGCTCAATCAAGGTAGATGATTGTTTTAAGTATTGGCTATTACCTTGCGCTAAGTAACTCTCTAATTGATTGGCAAGCTCAACCATTATGCTATTTTTTAAATGGCTGTATGCGCTATCTTGTTGCTGAAGCTTTAGTAATGTATGGCTTGCCCATAACAAGGTCGCGGCTAGAAGGATACTTGCAAATGTTAGTAAAATGGCTAGTAAACGGGTAAAAAATGATACACGCATAAATATATCTCAAAACTGAAATACACATAGAGTATTGAATTTTTATGACATATTTATGTAACAAGAGTAATAAGGATAAATACGTGAGGGAATTAGACTTAAAGGTAGTTAGACAGGATGTAAAATGACAATTTATCTAAGTAAATAAAAAACCGCGTTTAAACGCGGTTTTTTTTATTAATTAAGCTTTTATTTAAAGGCCTGCACGGTCTTTAATAATAGGGATTAAAGGTGAGCCTGCATGATTTGCCTCAGCCCAAGCAATATCTGCACCGTCTTCAAGTGAGCTCTTAGATAAGTTTTTAACAATGTACTCGCCTGTATCAACTGCATTACTTGCAACAGCATGACGCAATAAGTTATTACCATTACAAAAAACTGCATCATAGATATTACGAACTTTCACACGTGAACTTTTTAATTTGCTACGTAGACGGTTTTTATCATCACCAGCAATGTATTCACAAACTGAAACAGCTAACTGGTCATTAGCGCTTGCAGGCGCAGTATAAGCAAACGAACCCGCTGCAATAGCAGCAATTACAACTAGTTTCGGTAATTTAATCATTGATTGGACACCCTATATTAATACTTTTTTCGTACTCGACTGTTTAATATTGTACCAACACGCTCAGATTTTGGCAATAATGTTAAGAGACTTTATTCAAAGTTACGAATTTATAACTATATTTATTTTTCTCATCAGGCGCCATCAACATTTCATCTTCAATTTGCCAATTTGCAACACTTTGGTAATCAGGAAACTGTGTATCCCCTTCTACATCTAAGTCTATAAAGGTTAGATATAAGCGATGTGCTTGCTCTAAGAACTGTTGATAGATGTTTCCACCACCAATAATCATCACTTCGGCAATATCATTAACAAGCTCAAGTGCAGCTTCAGGAGTGGTTACAGTTTCAATTCCCGGTGCTTGATATTCAGTATTGCGAGTAATAATAATATTACGACGTCCAGGTAGCGGCCTACCTATCGATTCAAATGTTTTACGCCCCATAATAACGGGCTTACCAGAAGTTACTTTTTTAAAGTGCTGAAGGTCGCCAGGTAAGTGCCATGGCATTTTATTATCTAAGCCAATGACACGATTGTTTGCCATTGCTGCAATCATTGAAATTATCACACTAAATACCCAATACTTTATTATTAATCAAAGAAAAAGGAGCGTTAGCTCCTTTTAAATATATACAATTATAGTTAACGCTCGTAGACAACTTCTACGTCGTAATCATCTTCATCCCAATCATCCCAGTCATCATCATCGCCTTTAGTGGCTTTTTGATGGTAGGTATCCCACTTAAATTCAACTTCTTCATCTGCAACTTCAACAAATTTTTCTTTAGGCATGTTATCAAGTAGCGTCATGATGTCGTGAATTAATGGCTGAGTATTTAATTTATTAATTGCAGCAATACTATAAGTATTTTCAGACTCACCTAACTCTTCTGCAATTTGCTCACATAGAGCTTTGGCTTCATCTTCAGGCAATAAATCAATTTTATTAAATACCAACCAGCGCGGCTTTTCAGCAAGCTTAGGACTGTACTGATGTAGCTCATTGATGATTGCAAAAGCATTATCAACAGGATTTGAGCCATCAACTGGCATAACATCAATAATGTGTAATAACACACGACAGCGTTCTAAATGCTTTAAGAAACGAATACCTAAGCCTGCGCCGTCCGATGCACCTTCAATTAAGCCAGGAATATCGGCGATGACAAATGACTTATTTGCTTCAGGACGAACAACACCTAAATTGGGGATAAGCGTAGTGAATGGATAATCTGCTACTTTTGGTTTTGCAGCCGATACACTGCGAATAAAGGTTGATTTACCGGCATTAGGTAAACCCAGTAAACCTACATCAGCGAGTAGCATTAGCTCTAATTTAAGGTTACGCACTTCACCAGGTGTTCCGAGTGTTTTTTGACGAGGGGCACGGTTAGTACTTGATTTAAAACGCGCATTCCCCAAGCCATGGAAACCGCCTTTTGCAACCACAATTCGTTGACCATCTTGGGTTAAATCCCCTAATGATTCTTGTGTATCAACATCAATGATACGTGTACCAACAGGCACCTTAACAATCAGATCTTCACCTTTTTTACCGGTACAATTACGGCTTTGACCGTTAGTACCACGTTCTGCTCTATGAAAACGCTCAAATTGATAGTCAATAAGGGTATTTAAGTTTTCATCAGCTTGTAGATAAACACTACCACCGTCTCCACCGTCACCGCCATCAGGTCCACCATCTGGAACATATTTCTCACGACGAAAAGACACGATGCCGCTGCCACCGTCACCAGCTTCTGCGCGAATTTCTACTTCATCTACAAACTTCATGATTACTCACTTTAGGGATTGGCTTGTTAATAACTCTATTATATACCTAAGTGGCCTATAGAGCACACTGAGCATAAAAACACTTAGGTATATATTTAGAGCTGCCTAAAACAAAAAACCCCGCAAAGGCGGGGTTTTTAACTACCTTACTGATTACTCAGCTACGATAGTTACGTATTTACGGTTTAAAGGACCTTTTTGTTCAAACTGAACTTTACCATCTGCTTTTGCGAAGATAGTGTGGTCTTTACCGATACCTACGTTTGCGCCTGGGTGGAAACGAGTTCCACGCTGACGAACAATGATGCTACCCGCTAGAACTGATTCGCCACCAAAACGCTTAACACCTAGGCGTTTGCTTTCTGAATCGCGACCGTTACGAGTACTACCAGCTGCTTTTTTATGTGCCATTTCTAAGTACCTCTAATTAAGCGCTAATGCTAGTGATTTTAACTTCAGTGAACCATTGACGATGGCCCATTTGCTTACGAGAATGCTTACGGCGTCTAAATTTAACAACCTTAATTTTCTCACCGCGACCGTGTGAAACAACCTCAGCTGTTACTTTACCACCGTTTACGAACGGTACACCAATCTCGATCTTCTCACCATCAGCAACTAAAAGTACTGAATCAAATTCCACTGCCGCACCAGTTTCAACGTCTAATTTTTCAAGACGAATCGTTTGACCTTCAGTCACACGATGCTGTTTACCACCACTTTGGAAAACCGCGTACATAATTAACTCCGTCTGTGCACCCTCAAATCGGCGCAACTAAAATATTCTTCGATAGGGCGCGAAGTTTACGCTAACGCGAAATAACTAGCAAGCCTATTTTTATAATTAAATGAATAAAAAGTAGCTACATTGAGGGCAATTCAATATTTCCCCTATTTTATATGAAAATCCCCCTTTGCCAAGCGCTTTTTAACGGTTACAGAAAATAAATTTGTAATAACAAAGCAAGCCCATATAGTTCAATTAACCGCCAGGGGTGATTCAAAATTAAACCACGCCGTTTAATCATTTATTCAGCTAGTTAATAGGTCATTTAACCTACTTAAGGGTGTTTTTTTAAGGAATCATCACAAAATATCGAGCTGATGCGTTTTTTGTTGTACAATCTGCGCCGTTCACACATTAAAATTGGCTCGGAGATCAATGGATATAAAAGCTATCCAGGCGTTAATCGAAAGCGATATGAATGACGTCAATCAACTAATACATGCGCAAATGCGCTCAGATGTGGCGTTAGTTAATCAACTTGGTTTGTATATTGTTAACAGCGGTGGCAAACGTGTTCGCCCCATGTTAGCTATTTTGGCGGCTAAAGCGCTAGGTTACCAAGGCAAAGATCACATTACGCTAGCAACAATTATTGAATTTATTCATACCGCAACGCTTTTACATGACGATGTGGTAGATGAATCTAACTTGCGCCGTGGCACACCCACAGCAAATGCCGAGTTTGGTAATGCCGCAAGTGTCCTCGTGGGAGACTTTATTTATACTCGCTCGTTTCAGCTAATGGTAGGCCTTGGTAAAATGCAGATAATGCAAGTGTTGGCCGATGCAACCAATATTATTGCTGAAGGCGAAGTGCTGCAATTAATGAACTGTAATGACCCAGATACTACTGAAGCCAGTTATATGCAGGTTATTTACTCTAAAACCGCTAAGTTATTTGAAGCTGCAACCGGGCTAGCTGCCATTATAACTGAGCAAGATGACAGTGTATTAAACGCACTCAATTTGTACGGTATGCATTTAGGCACTGCTTTTCAGTTGGTGGATGATGTTTTAGATTACAACGCCGATGCCGACCAACTGGGTAAAAACATTGGTGATGACTTAGCTGAAGGCAAACCTACATTACCACTAATTTATGCCATGAAACACGGTAGCGAGCATCAAACACAGTTAATAAGAGATGCAATAGAGCACTGTAATGGTATGGCGCATCTAGATGAGATACTCGCTGCACTTAAACATACCAATGCCCTTGAGTTCACTATGCAAAAAGCAGAGCAAGAAGCAGAGAAAGCGATTGCTTGTTTAGATTGCTTAGCTGAGTCGAATTACAAGCAAGCATTAATTAGCTTAGCTAGAATAGCGGTTGATCGCGACCACTAAGTTATACTGTGTAGATAATTCCGAGCAATAAAAAAGCCTGCAAATGCAGGCTTTTTTTATGGGTTAATTTTGGCTATTACGCCATAAAATCAACACCTTCTTTAATGTCTTTTTTCAGAGTTTCAAGCATGTCATTTTTTGCTTGCTCTTCAAATGCGCTTAGTGTGCCGTAAGAAAGAATTTCTTCTACGCCATTTTTACCTAAACGTACTGGATGTGCGAAGTACTCTGCATCACCATTTTCAACAGCAACGTATGCATAATCTACAACGTCTTCACCTTGTAAGCCTTTAACTAAAGACATACAAAAACGTGCAGCAGCAGCACCCATTGATAATGTTGCAGAACCACCGCCCGCTTTAGCATTAACTACTTCAGTACCCGCATTTTGGATACGTGGAGTCAGTGCAGCCACTTCTTCATCAGTGAAAGTAACACCTTCAACTTGAGAAAGTAACGGTAGAATAGTTGTACCTGAGTGACCACCAATTACTGGAACTTTAACGCTTGCTACGTCAACGCCTTTAAGCTCAGCAATGAACGCTTCTGAACGGATCACATCGAGTGTTGTAATACCAAATACACGCTTAGCATCGTAAGTTCCTGCTTTTTTAAATACTTCAGCAACAATTGGTACAGTACCGTTAACTGGGTTAGTAATAATACCCACAAGCGCTTTAGGACAGTTAGCAACAATGCCTTCTGCTAATGTTTTGATGATACCAGCGTTAACATTAAATAAATCAGCACGATCCATACCAGGCTTACGTGGCATACCCGCTGGAATAAGAACGATATCACAGCCTGTTAGTGCCTTATCTAAATCGTCTGCACCAAAACCTGCAACTTTAACATCTGTTGGGATGTGAGAAAGGTCAACAGCAACACCAGGAACTACTGGCGCAACATCATATAGTGATAATTCAGAGCCAGCTGGTAAGCCTGTTTTTAATAATAAAGACAACGCTTGACCGATACCGCCTGCAGCACCTAATACAGCAACTTTCATTGGAATTCTCCGTGATTTGAGGTAGGAAATATTTGTGGTTCATAAGATAAAGAAATTAACGACTAAAAACAAATTTATCCTGCTTATTTTAGCTATATTTTCGACCATAGTTGTAAACTTTGCTGTTTAAACGCAGCAAAATGGCAACTTAAGCAAACATCTGCTGCATAATTATGCATTTTTGTGTAGAATTTGCAGTATCTATTACATAACTAATTAGACACTATGCAACCACAAGATAAACAAGAAGCATTGGTTAAAGCCTTTAAAGCACTTTTAAAAGAAGAAAACTTTGGCTCACAAGGCGAAATAGTTGATGCGTTAAAAGAGCAAGGCTTTGATAATATTAGCCAGAGTAAAGTGTCGCGAATGTTAAGTAAGTTTGGCGCGGTACGCACCCGTAATGCAAAACAAGAAATGGTATACTGTTTACCCGCTGAAATGGGGGTACCAACCGCTAAGAGCCCGTTGCGCCAGCTCGTTATTGATATTATGCATAACGAAATGATGATTATTATTCGCACCAGCCCTGGAGCTGCTCAACTCATTGCGCGTTTACTTGACTCATTAGGCAAAGCTGATGGCGTATTAGGCACTATTGCCGGCGATGATACTATTTTTATAGCACCAGCTAAAATCTCAGAAATAGACCTCACACTAGAGCGTGTTCGTATTTTATTTGATACAGTTTAATCACTAACGCTGTAATAAAGGCGGCTATGAATAATACATAGCCGTTTTGTAATTGTTATAACTGCTTTAAAAATCGTACTGAGGGGGCAAAAAATGCAGAGCCCATATCCGCCTGAGTAAAATCAAGCCAGTGATCATAATTCTCTCCCTGCCCTAGTCGGCTAGTTAGCACTTTTTCGAATGCATCCCCTTTAGCAGAGCACGTAATCACTAACATACCTTGCTCATACACATCGCCATAAGGCATGCTTTGGTTAAGTAACAGTGCCTGACCTTGGTCATCTTTTAATTCACTGCGGGTCGCATGGCTGCTCTCAAGTGCGGGGCTGAGTAAGGTATTATCAAGGCGTGTGCGACCCATTATTTGCTCTTGTTCATGTAATGACAAATGCTGCCACAAGCTCAAGTCATGTTTGAAGCGCTGCACATGAATGTAACTACCTTGGTCTTCAAAACTATCCGGTTTGTTTATTAATGCCGTTACACGCTTTTGACGGCCATGTGGGGTATCGCCCGCATAAATAAAGCCATTAAAATCACGGCCATCTAAAAAGCGAAAATTACGAATTTGCTCCACCAGCTCAACATCAGGGGTGAATAGTTTGAGTATTTGTAGTGCAAACAAATGATTCACGTCTTCTCTGTCTGAGCGGATTTGTACAAACAAATCACATGGCCTTGCACTCATAACAAAGTCGCTATGGGTAATATTAGGAAAGCTTTGCAGCTCACTTGGCATGAAGTCAGGTAAAATATGTGGCCAATATTGCGCACCAATTGCCACCATGCAAGAAAGCATAGATTCAGAAAACTGATCACTAAACTCATCTTCAATATCGCTCACTTTTTTAAGCTTAGCGCGAAGTGATTCGTCGTGACCATCAAGTACATTAAAAAATAAGTGCAAACCGTGTAAGTTTGCTTCAGCACAAATCCCTGATTGCGCTTGCACCATTGTTATTCCTTACTTTTTAGAGCAAAACACAGTGATTAATTACGATTCAAAAAAATTCACAGTGTGCGGTTTTATTTTTATTATAACCTGTTCATTAATTTCAAATGACTGGCCATACTGAGCTGCAACTTCTATTTCTTGTTCAGCAATAACCACAGTGTATACATAGGCAGAGCCGATGAAACGACTACTTAGTATTGTAACGCACTCACACTGCAGCAGCTCGTTATTGTTATTAGTGGCAAGCTCAAGCTGGTGTGGACGCACATAAATAACCCCCTTTTCAGCCACTGCGTGTTGCTGTGGCAGTATTGACTTAACCACACCAAACTGCGTTTCATATTCAGTGGCTGTTAATGCAGTTGCGCTTAAGTATATGCCCTGACCCAGAAATTCTGCAACCTCCTTTGAACTTGGTTTAGCAAAAAGCTGTTCTGGGGTGCCTTGCTGCGCAATTTTACCTTGGTGCATAACCGCCAGTGTATCTGAAAATGCAAACGCCTCTTCTTTTGAGTGAGTAACAAATACTGCCGACACTTGTTGAGCTTTAATAATACGTCTTATATCAGCGATTAACTCAAATCGGACTTGGGTATCAATATTAGAAAACGGCTCATCTAACAATAGTAAGCTGGGTTTATAAGCTAATGCACGCGCAATCGCTACCCGTTGCTGTTGACCACCAGAGAGTTGATGTGGGTATCTATCGGCACAACCAACCAAGTGCACAAGTTTTAACATTTCATCCACGCGAGCCTGTTTATCCGTTTTGCTCATACCGCTTAGACCAAAGCCAATATTATTCGCCACCGTTAAATGTGGGAATAATGCGTAGTCTTGAAACATCATGCCAATATTACGATGCTCTGGTGACACAAACGTATTGGCGTCACTGACTAACTTACCATCAATAAATACCTGTCCTTGTTTGGCTTCAATTAACCCTGCAATGGCTTTAAGCGTGGTGGTTTTGCCGCAGCCACTGGCACCGAGTAAACACACTATTTCGTCTTTACCTAAGGTTAAGTCTAAATCATCTACAACCTTAGTCCCGTCATATGCATAGCTTACACCTTGTAAAATCAAACTACTCATTTAACTACGTTGCTCCATTGAACGGTTAATAAAATATAACGGAATAAAACCTACCACCACTATAAATAAAGCTGATATGGAGGCCAGCTCTAATTGTTCGTCGCTAACATATTGAAACACGTGCGTAGCTAAACTTTCGAAATCAAAAGGCCTTTACAGTAAGGCTGCGGGCAGCTCTTTCATACACTCAATAAATACTAATAAACCAGCGGTTAATAAGCCTCGGCGTAATAAAGGCAAATGCACTAAGCGTAACGTGTGGCCTTGGCTTTTCCCCATTGACTGACTTGCCATATCAAGCGAGGGGCTAATACGTGAAAAGCTTGATTCTATGGCACCATGAGCAACTGCGTAAAAACGCACAATATAAGCAAAAGTAATCGTTAGTAAACTACCAGTAAGTAATAAACCAATATCTAAGTTATAAGGAGTCAGAATACGGTTAATAGTATTTTCTAATAGGGTGAGTGGCAACAATACAGCAATAGCTAATACTGTCCCAGGTAGTGCATACCCGGTACTTGCTAAGCGCCCAGGTATAAGTGGGTTTACTTGTTTTGCAATGCGCTGATAAAACACCACTAAAACACTCAATACAATAGTCACTACACTCACTACTGCAGCCACTTTCAAACTTTGCCATGCATAGCTAAAAAATTCACTACTCCACGCTTGATCAAAATACGTGATTGCATACTTGAGCAAAACAACCATGGGAATAATAAATGAAATTATTAAAATAAGGCTACAAAAGCCTGTTGCTAACCATGCAGACTTACCTTTAAGAATATAAAGCGCCTCACTATTCACACTTGACTGACGCTCAAATACAGCTTGGTTACGACGGCTAAAACGCTCGGTGATCAATGCTAAGAATAGCAGTAACAACATCACCCCTGAAATTTTTGCTGCTGCAGTTAAGGAGTAATAACCAAACCAAGTATCGTATACTGCGGTGGTTAATGTACTGACTGCAAAGTAGCTAACGGTAGCAAAATCAGCCATAGTTTCCATACTGATCAAAGCCAGCGCAGCAACAATAGCACCACGAGAAAGCACCAAGCTTACTTTAAAAAAGCTTTTCCATGCACTTAATCCCATTAATTGGCTTGCTTGGACTAATTTAAAGGATTGTTCACGTAGTGCGGTTTTAAAAATTAAATATAAATACGGGTAGAGTACCAGCGCAATCATGATGATAGCCCCTGGCAAAGTGCGTATATCAAAAAACCAGTAATCACTGGGTGATTGCCAACCAAACCACTCTCTTAGTGTTATTTGTACCGGCCCCGCGTAGTCGAGTAAATCGGTGTACACATAAGCAATAATATAGGTAGGCATGGCAAGCGGCAGCATCAATGCCCATTCAAACTGTTGTTTGCCAGGAAAACGGCAATAAGCGGTGAGCCAACCCAGTGGTAACGCAATAAGACAGCTAAGTAACCCTACACCTAAAACCAGCAATACGGTATTACTTATATAGTCCCACAGCACGGTATTCCACAGGTGGGTAAATACCTCTGAGTCGCCTTGTAAAGATTCTACTAGCAGAAAAAACAACGGGGTCGACAGTAATAACCCTGTCGACCACGCAATAAGCTGCCACTTCGACAGCTGAAATTTATAAGTCATTAAAGATCGAACTTCACCTCATCAATTAGCTTAAGGGCTAACGGACGATATTTGCTAATTTCATCAAGCGGTAAGCTGTCTTCCTTAAAGCTTCCCCATGATGCAACCAAACTTGAAAGCTTAACACCTGGCTTGACCGGATACTCCATATTGAGCGAGGCATACATATTTTGCGCCTTATTGTCGGTCATATACTCTATAAGTTTCAAGGCATTTTCAGGGTTTTTAGCATACTTAGTAATTACCGCACCCGATACGTTAATATGCGAACCACGGTTAGTTTGGTTTGGAAAATTAATATTAACCGCATCTGCCCACGGTTTTTGCGCTTCATCTTGCAACATTTTACCTAAGTAGTAACTGTTACCTAAAGCTAAATTACATAAACCTTCTTTAACGGCTTTCACTTGCGCACGGTCATTTCCCTGCGGCTTACGCGCTAAATTCGCTTTTACACCCTCAAGCCATGTTTTAGTCTGTACTTCACCATGATGAGCAATCATAGAAGCCACTAACCCTAAATTATAAGGGTGTTTACCAGAGCGAGTACAAATTTGACCTTTATATTCAGGTTCGGCTAAATCTTCATAACTCAGCTCAGGTAATGGACCTAAACGCTCTTTTGAAGAGTAAACATTTCGCACTCGCTTAGTGAGCGCCACCCACTGACCATCGCCATCACGAAATGCAGCCGGCACATTATTATTAACCTGCTCACTATCAATTGTTTGCGTTAGCTTTAGCTCTTCTAACTGAATTAACGCACTAAAGTTAGAGGTTAATACTAAATCTGCTTTGCTGTGCTTGCCTTCACGCTTAACACGTTCTATTAAGCCTTTTTTAGCAAACACAACATTAGTTTTAATGCCTGTTTGCTGTGTAAAATCATCTAAAATAGGTTTAATTAAAAAAGGTTGTCTAAATGAGTAAATATTCACAACATCGGTTGCAACAGCAGGTGCTGAGACAATTAGTCCAACGACAAGCGCTAGTGTTTTTTTCATATTTTCTTACCTGACTAATAATTATTATCATTAATTTTACCGCGATGAACTAAAAAGTGCACACTTTATATAATTACTTAGTGATAAATACGCCCAAAAAAGAAAACCCTTGTAAGATATCTCTTACGCTTATGGCAGTAAATGAGTAAAAACACCCTGCATAACACCCCATAAATACAGCAAGCCATTGTATTTTAAATAATTTATAAATATTTCATTTGTAAGAACATAAACCATAAGCGGTTTTATCCTACATTTACTGCAAATCACTCTCTATAATTAACCCATAAATAAGCAACGACGCTTACCGAGTAAATGGAAACGGATTAACTACTCGAATACCAAGGTTTGGTTTTTAGGATAACAGGGATTTAAGGACAGGCTCAGGATGAGTATCGCAATGGATTGTTGCACAAGGGATAGCATCAGGATGATGCATAATGGATAACAACAGCGGAATAGTTGTTTATAAAGGATAGGGAACAAAAAGGACAGGCCTTAAAGGCAACACAACGGAATGGTAACAAAGGGAATGCACTCGGATGTGCAATAAGGATTGGTAATAGATTTTACCTTACAGGATGTTTTAGGGATTTATGGAGACAGGCCCGGATAGCCTATATTACATAGAACTAGAAAGTAATATTGTAATAACACGGATCGTAAAAATTGGAGTTGATTAGGTTCAATTGCAGGATGCAACAAAGTTAGAAGATTCCGCAAGCGCGACTAGAGATGGTTCGCGCTTTTCTTTTGCCTGAAAGTCAGCGGTCAGCCAAATTATATATGTTTAGGCTATACTCAAGCGTCAAATTCAGCTTTTTCGTATTAATACCCTGCACTTTATTCCGGCCTGCCTTTGTTACGCTTACCAAGTAAATAAGCGTCGCGAAACTTAATAAAATGCTGTTCTAATTTAGTGCTCGCATCAACTTCACCAGCCAATGCTAATACCATAATAGCCACTTCTGCCGTACCTAACTGATGAGCATGAGGCGCTACACGTAATCGGTAATCAGAGAGTTTTTCTGCGGTAATAGAAAGCACAGGTAAGTTATCTAAATAAGGACTCTTACGAATCATTTTTTTAGCTTCTCGCCATGTACCATCTAAAAATATAAACAATGGCTGTTTACCTGCATGCGTTTCAACCTGGGTTACCACCCTATCAGTTCCAACATCTTCAGCCGGAAAAATCACAAAAGGCTGATATTTATCATTATTCAACAATGCTAATAAAGCAGGATCTGGGGAGGTTCTATCCCAACGAAACGCATAATTATCAGGAACTATTTCCGCAATTAAACGCCCTGTATTAGACGGTTTAAAACTTTCATTGTGATACATAAGTAAGCATACTGCAGCGCTACAGCTTGCGTACTCAGCGCCCTCACAAATACAGTAATGCTTGGCAATTAAGCATTGATCACAACGATCCATTTTTCCACCACGAGCATTAAACTCACGTCGAGATTCACTTATTTGCTGAGCACGTAATGCTAAAACTGAATTTTTTAAACTCTGGGTCACTGTGGTTAATTACCTATAAACTGATGGCTGCGCATTGTAGCTAAAATAAAAGAAATTAGATATCAGCTATCAGCTATCAGCTATCAGCTATCAGCTATCAGCTATCAGCTATCAGCTATCAGCTATCAGCTACAAAATTTTGCTCATATTAACTTAAGTGTCAAGGGAGCTTGTCTTTACTGACGGCTGACGGCTGACGGCTGACGGCTATAAAAACAAAAAACCCAAGCCGAGGCTTGGGTTTTTTATCGCGATTAACTAAAAGAAATTACTTCTTCTTTTTAACTGCTTTTTTGTTTGGTAAATCAGTGATTGAACCTTCAAAAATTTCAGCAGCAAGGCCGATTGATTCGTTCAATGTTGGGTGAGCATGAATTGTTAGCGCTAGGTCTTCACCATCTGCACCCATTTCAATACCTAGACCGATTTCGCCCAGCATTTCGCCTGCGTTAATACCAATCATAGCACCACCGATAATACGGCCGCTTTCTTTATCAAAAATAAGCTTAGTAGAACCTTCAGTACGTGAAGAAGCAATAGCACGACCCGATGCAGCCCAAGGGAATACAGCTGTTTCAATGCTTAAACCTTGCTCTTTCGCTTCTTTTTCAGTTACACCCGCCCATGCAATTTCAGGGTCAGTGTAAGCAATTGAAGGAATACACTTAGGATCAAAGTAATGTTTTTGACCAGAGATAACTTCTGCTGCAACATGACCTTCATGAACCGCTTTATGCGCAAGCATAGGCTGACCCACTAAGTCACCAATCGCAAAAATATGTTCTACGTTAGTACGTAATTGCTTATCAACGTTAATAAAACCACGCTCATCAACATTCACACCGGCTTTATCAGCGTCTAACATGTTACCATTTGGTGTACGACCTACAGCAACAAGTACTTTGTCGTAACGTACTGGCTCTGCCGGTGCATTTTTGCCTTCAAACGTAACATATAAACCGTCGTCTTTTGCTTCAACGCCAGTTACTTTAGTTGAAAGCATTACATTAAACTTGTCTTTAACATGCTTTTGGTAAATTTTAATGATGTCTTTATCAGCAGCAGGAACAAGTTGGTCTGCAAATTCTACAACATCAATTGCAGAACCTAGTGCACGGTAAACCGTACCCATTTCAAGACCGATAATGCCACCACCTAAAACAAGTAGCTTTTCAGGAACATCTTTAAGCTCTAGCGCGCCCGTTGAATCAATAACGCGATCATCCTCAGGGATGAAAGGTAAATTTACAGGTTTAGAACCCGCAGCAATAATTGCGTTATCAAAGGTAATGGTTGTTTTACCGTCAGCGCCTTCAACATCTAAAGTGTTGCTACCAGTAAATTTACCGTAACCAGATACAACTTTTACTTTACGCATTTTAGCCATGCCGTCTAAGCCACCTGTAAGCTGGCCAACAACAGAGTCTTTCCAAGAACGAACTTCATCTAAGTCAATTTTTGGTGCGCCAAAAGTAACGCCGTGAGATGACATTTCTGCAGCATCATCAATCACTTTAGCTACGTGTAAAAGTGCTTTAGAAGGAATACAACCAACATTAAGACATACACCGCCTAATGTCTCGCGAGATTCTACTAGTGTAACTTCTAAGCCCAAGTCAGCAGCGCGAAAAGCCGCAGAGTAACCACCAGGACCACCGCCTAGTACAACAACTTGAGTTTTTAATTCGTTGCTCATGCTATTACCTTTATTGTTTGAACGGGACACAGCCCCAAAATTTAACTGCCATGTTTCTGCAAGGCAGAAAAGGGCATTTGTGCAAATATTGTATCATTGCAAATGATAAAAATCCCAGCTAAAAACAACTGGCTGGGATTTGATTTTATTCACTCTGTAGTAATTACATCACTAACTGACGTATATCACTCATGTAACTTGCAAGAGTAACAGTAAAGCGTGCAGCAAGTGCACCGTCAATCACTCTATGGTCGTAAGACATTGAAAGTGGAACCATTAGCTTAGGCTCAAACTCTTTACCATTCCACTTAGGCTTCATTTCAGATTTTGACACACCTAAAATTGCCACCTCAGGCGCATTCACAATCGGCGTAAATGCCGTACCGCCAATGCCACCTAGGCTTGAAATAGTAAAACAACCACCTTGCATATCTGATGAACTTAACTTGCCATCACGCGCTTTAACAGATACTTCCATAAGCTCACGAGATAGTTCAATAATGCCTTTTTTATCAACATCTTTAAATACTGGTACAACTAAGCCATTTGGCGTATCAACCGCTACACCAATATTAATGTACTTTTTAAGGATTAAGCTTTCGCCATCCTCTGAAAGCGATGAGTTAAATGTAGGGAACTCAGCAAGCGCTTTAGCAGCTGCTTTCATTACAAATACTAATGGCGTAATTTTAACACCCAGCTTTTTCTTCTCGTTAAGGGTATTTTGCTCTTTACGGAACTGCTCAAGGCTCGTGATATCCGCTTCATCAAACTGGGTAACATGTGGGATTTGCACCCAGTTACGATGTAAGTTTTTACCTGACAGCTTTTGGATACGAGAGAGTTTTTTCTCTTCAATTTCACCAAACTTAGCAAAATCAACTTTTGGCCATGGAATTAAACCAAGCTCACCGCCACCAGCATTGCCTTTAGCTGCTGATACTTGACCAGACTCAACTTGCTTAACCAGTTGCTTAACATAGTTTTGTACGTCTTCTTTAACAACACGGTTTTTACGGCCCGTGCCTTTAACGTTGGCAAGGTTAATACCAAACTCACGTGCTAAACGGCGAACCACTGGAGATGCATGTGCATAAGCGCTATTGTTTTCAAAGCTTTCAGAGCTTGCTTTAGCAGATGATGCTGCTGATTTTGACTCAGCCTGAGCTGCCGGCTTAGATTCTGTTTTAGGCGCTGGTGCTGATTTTTCTGCAGGTGCTGCAGCTGGTGCACTACCCGCCACTTCAAATACAAAAATCAATGAGCCAGTTTTAACTTTATCGCCAGTCGCTACTTTAATCTCTTTAACAGTACCTGCAAACGGCGCCGGTACTTCCATAGCTGCTTTGTCGCCTTCAACGTTTAAGATAGATTGCTCTTCTTCTACGCTATCGCCAACCGCAACCATAACTTCTGTTACTTCAACTTCGTCATCACCAATATCAGGCACGCTAACTTCTTTAGTGCTTGATGCCGATGCCTGTTCAGCAGGCTTCTCTTGTGCTTTTGAATCAGCTGCAGGGGCACTTTGGTTATCACCACCCGCCACTTCAAAAACAAATACTAATGAACCCGTTTTCACTTTGTCACCAGTATTTACTTTAATTTCTTTTACTGTACCGGCAAAGGGTGCTGGTACTTCCATTGCCGCTTTGTCGCCTTCAACGTTTAAGATAGATTGCTCTTCTTCTACGCTATCACCAACTGCAACCATAATTTCAGTTACTTCAACTTCGTCATCACCAATATCTGGCACAGTGACTTCTTTAGTTGATGAAGCCGATGACGCAGCAGGTGCAGCTTCCTCGGTTTTTTCAGCTTCTTTAGAGTCAGCAGCAGAGTCTTGCGCTTCACCTTCAAAGATGAACACTAAAGTGCCTGTGGTAACAGTGTCACCCACATTTACTTTAATTTCTTTTACCGTACCGGCTTGTTCAGCAGGTACTTCCATCGCAGCTTTATCACCTTCAACACTTAATAGTGATTGGTCAACTTCAACTTTATCGCCAACGCTCACTAGTATTTCGGTTACTTCTACTTCATCGCCACCGATATCAGGTACTTTAATTTCAATACTCATTGCAAACCTCTTATGCGTACAGTGGATTTAGTTTGTTAGTGTCGATGTTGAATTTTTTAATTGCTTCAACAACCACTGACTTTTCAACTTCACCACGTTTAGCAAGTTCAGATAATGTCGCAACTACCACGTAGCTTGCGTTAACTTCAAAGTGACGACGTAGGTTTTCACGGCTGTCTGAACGACCGTAACCATCTGTACCCAATACTTTGTAGTTATTGCTTGGAATAAATGAACGCGCTTGTTCTGCGTAGTTTTTCATGTAATCCGTTGCAGCAACAGTTACTGAATCGTTTAATACGCTAGTGATGTATGGCGTTTTTTGCTCGCTTTCTGGGTTAAGCATGTTGAAACGTTCAACATCTTGTCCATCACGGGTAAGTTCATTGAATGAAGTTACTGAGTAAACATCAGACGCAATACCAAACTCTTCGCTTAAAATTGCCGCAGCTTTACGCACTTCAGTCATGATAGTACCTGAGCTTAATAGCTGTACGTTGGCTTTTTTACCTTCGTAGCTTTCTAGCTTGTAGATACCTTTACGAATACCTTCTTCAGCGCCTTCTGGCATTGCTGGCTGATGGTAATTTTCGTTCATTAGCGTTAGGTAGTAGTAAATATTTTCTTGCTCTTCACCGTACATACGACGAATACCGTCTTGCACGATAACCGCTACTTCAAATGCATAAGTAGGATCGTAAGAAATACAGTTAGGTACCGTGTTTGCAAGAATGTGGCTGTGGCCATCTTCATGCTGTAAGCCTTCGCCATTTAGCGTTGTACGACCCGCTGTAGCACCTAATAAGAAACCACGTGCTTGTTGATCCCCTGCCATCCATGCCATGTCACCAACACGTTGGAAACCAAACATTGAGTAGTAAATGTAGAATGGGATCATCGGTAAGTCGTTGGTGCTGTAAGATGTTGCAGCAGCAACCCATGACGACATTGCACCTAGCTCGTTAATCCCTTCTTGTAATACCTGTCCTGAGGTTGCTTCTTTGTAGTAAGAAACAATATCACGGTCTTGAGGGGTGTAATTTTGGCCGTGTGGGTTGTAAATACCGATTTGACGGAATAAACCTTCCATACCAAAAGTACGTGCTTCATCGGCAATAATTGGCACAATGTTTTTACCAATGCCTTTATCTTTTAATAAGATATTAAGTGCACGTACAAAGCCCATAGTGGTTGAAATATCACGTTTTTGCTCTTCAAGTAATGGCTTGAACGCATCTACTTCTGGTAACTGTAACTTTTCAGAGAACTTGGCAATACGTGTTGGCGTGTAACCTTGTAGGGCCTCACGACGCGCATGAAGGTACTTGTACTCTGGAGAATCTTTTTCAAGCTCTAAGTATGGTAGCTCTTTTAATTGCTCTTCAGATACTAAATCATCTAAGCCTAAACGAGAGCGTAAGTGAGCCACATGCGACATGTCCATTTTCTTAACTTGGTGCGCAATATTTTTACCTTCAGCCGCTTCACCCATGCCGTAACCTTTTACTGTCTTAGCAAGGATTACTGTTGGACGACCTTTCGTCTCTTCTGCTTTTTTAAATGCAGCAAACAGTTTTGAAGGCTCATGACCACCGCGCTTAAGGGCGAAAATTTCTTCATCGGTCATATCAGCAACAAGCGCTGCTGTTTCTGGGTAACGACCAAAGAAATGTTCACGTACGTAGGCGCCATCTTTTGCTTTATATGTTTGGTAATCACCATCAACAGTTTCGTTCATTAACTGTAGTAATTTACCTGTGGTGTCTTTAGCAAGCAGAATATCCCAACCGCTGCCCCAAACAAGTTTAATAACATTCCAGCCAGCGCCTTTAAATAGGCCTTCTAGCTCTTGAATGATTTTACCGTTACCCATTACAGGGCCATCTAAGCGCTGTAGGTTACAGTTAATCAAGTAACATAGGTTATCTAGCTTTTCACGGGCAGCAAAAGAAATAGCACCACGTGATTCTGGCTCATCCATTTCACCATCACCTAAAAACGCATATACACGTTGGTTTTTAGTGTCTTTTAAGCCACGGCCATCTAAGTACTTTAAGAAACGCGCTTGGTAAATTGAAGAAATTGGACCTAAGCCCATAGATACCGTTGGGAACTGCCAAAACTCAGGCATTAATTTAGGATGAGGGTAAGAAGGTAGGCCTTTACCATCTACTTCCTGACGGAAATTATCAAGCTGTTCAGCACTTAAACGCCCTTCAACAAATGCACGCGCATAAATACCCGGAGAAATATGACCTTGGTAATAAACTAAATCGCCACCATCAACATCATTTGGCGCTTTAAAGAAATGATTAAAACACACTTCGTAAAATGCAGCAGACGATTGGTAAGACGCCATATGGCCGCCTAAGTCGAGATCTTTTTTCGATGCACGCAATACAATCATAATCGCGTTCCAGCGAATAATTGAACGAATACGGCGCTCAAGATTTACATCACCAGGGTAGGCAGGTTCTTGATCAACCGGAATCGTATTAACGTAGTTTGTGTTAATGCCTGTTGGCATATCAACACCGTCTAAACGGGCTTGCTCTAACACTTGCTCAAGTAAAAACTGAGCTCGTTCAACACCTTCTTCGCGCACAACCGATTCAAGAGCTTGTAACCACTCTTGTGTTTCTAGCGCGTCTACGTCAATTTTATTGACTTCAGACATATGGAGGTTTCCTTATGTTTAAAATACTAATTTTATGTATTGAATACTTCACTGTTAACTCAAGTTAACAGTAAATGTACTTGCTTAATTTTGTTTGGTGCGTCTTAAACTACGTTCAATTCGCGAATGCTCTTTACCCGCTTCAAGCAATGCTTCTTCAATATAGGCTAAATGCGCATTACTCGCTAAGCGAGCTTGTTCAGGATTACCGTCAATCACTGCATCCATTAATAAACGCCTGTGCTCAGCTAATTGGCTGCTTATATCTGACTTTTTAAGTAACACCGTTAAATTTTGTAAAACATTCTGCTCAAGTAAGCTTTGCATCCCTCTTACTAAGTGCAGTAACACTACGTTATGAGACGCCTCAGCGATGCAAAAATGAAAGTCATTAATCGCTTTGGCTTTTTGCTTTAATTCATCTTTAGCTAATGCAATCTGCTCAAAGCTCTGTTTTACTTTTGCAAAATCGTTGCTTGTTCCGCGAAGTGCTGCGTAATAAGCCGCAATTCCCTCTAGCGCATGACGAAATTCTAATAAATCAAATTGCGATTCGGGGTGTTTACTGATCAAATCAAACAACGGATCAGTCAGCCCCTCTTCCAATTGATTTTTTACATACGTTCCACCACCTTGACGACGGGTTACGAGCCCTTTTGCCTCAAGCTTTTGAATGGCTTCACGCAACGACGGACGCGACACTTCAAATTGCTTAGCGAGTTCACGCTCCGGTGGTAACTTTTCTCCTGGTGCTAACGACCCCTCAAGAATCATGTTCTCAAGTTGTTGTAAAATAACATCAGATAATTTTGCCGCTTTAATTTTTAAAGACATCAATCAACGTCCGCGTTGTATAAGTGCTAGCAGCCCATTAAATAAGGCTTTTAACTGAATGACCTGACCAAAAGGTAAATTGGTCATACCAAATTTTGCCATACGTTATCAAAAACCGTAATTACTGTCAATTTACAGCAGTTTTAAAGCCCTAAGGCCAGCGTAACGTAATTTAAACAAAGTTCAAATAATACACAGATCACAGAGGATAAAGAAAGGTTAATAAGATGAAAAACAAATGGTCAGACCAGCTAACTTTGATTTTCGGGGTTCGGGGTCCATTAATTATGGCGGTGTTAGGCAGATGTGTATAAGAGACAGGTTCGGGGTTCGGGGTTCGGCAGTAGGATAAAACGTAGCGCCTCATACAAACATACCTTTACTTTATTGTAATCGAGAGTTTACCTCCCGCATATTTAGGGTCTAGGTTAAAGATCAAAGGTTTTAAGCTCGTTCCCGTTGCTCGCAGCCCGCCCACACTAAGCTAAACACGGTGTTTAGTTTCTACCTAAAACCTAACACCAAATATATTTATTTCTGAACCACAGAGGGAACAACCATTGATTGTCACTTCTTCTGTGTACTCAGCATTCTCTGTGGTAAATAAATTACTTAAAAACTATTCACAAAGAGAAGATAATGGGTGTAAATGAGAGGCCCAAAGTGAAGTAACCCCTAGTGCCTAGAACCTAAATCCAGAGATCTAATATTTATTTTTTGAACCACAGAGGACACAGAGGCGCTTCACGCTCCACAGAGGGAACAACCATTGATTGTCACTTCCTCTGTGTACTCAGCATTCTCTGCGGTAAGTAAATTACTTAAACACTATTACACAAAGAGAGGGTAAAGAAGTTTTAAGCCCGTTGCTCATTGCCCGCAACTCGTAGCCCTCCAACACCAAGCTAAACACAGTGCTTAGCTTAATTTCTACCTAACACCTATGACCTAACCCTAGTCTTTAACTTAAACCACCAAATAAAGTCATTAAGGCAATTAACACTAAGTAAAAAAGTACATTACGCTTGACCAGTTTGATCATGCAGGTGGCTTCAAAGGTGCAGCCGTAATAACGCTTTTCAACTTGTTCGGCGGCCAATGCCGTATAAGTAACCACCTTGCGATTTGGGCTTGAAAAGTCAAATACGAAGCGCAGCCAGCAACTAGTGCCTTTGTTAAAGTTACCAATCACTAAATAACCAAAACTGGTAATACGCGCTGGGAGCCAATCTAACCAAAACAGCAAGCGGTGAATGAGCTTAAAATGCTTGGCAATGACTTCATCACGGTTACCACTCACTAAGTCAGCAAAGGTTCGTACTAATGCATAAAAAACAGCACCGGCAACACCCAATATCACAAACCAAAATATAACCGCACAATAAAACCGGAAATTAACCCACGCTAATGTTTGACCTAAGGTTTCACCACCTTGCTGCTCCTCTGTGCGCTTTTGCCCCAACTGCAAAGCATATAAAGTGGCGGCAGTTTGGTCACCTCGAGTTAATGCATTGAGGTACGACTTATATAAGGCACGCTGTTTAGCACAACCGAAGCACACCAATAACACCGCTACATTAAAAACCAGCTGCCACAATGCAAAATCAGATAAAAAAAACAAACAAGCAACCGCAATCACCGGCAGCAATAACCAAATTAAAAACCCAGAAGCCGTGCCAAATAAACCTTTATTCGTTAATAAATTAACACTGCGATTTAAGTAGCTGTTGGCATAATGGCTTATTTGCCAATGCGCAGAGCGAGCCCCTAAACGCTCAAGTATCAGTGCTATTATTATTGAAACCAAAATCATGTAGTTACTCGCTTAATTTAGGGTCTGTTGACCTTTGCGGATTATAATTTTTTCAAACTAGGGGCGATTTAATCGCGGCGCGAGGTTTGTAACCTAGTGCGCTAAGTCAAAACCGAGCAACAAAGAGTAAATCGTCCCTAGGCAGAACCCGAAGGGCAGCGCCTGTTTGGCATTGATGCTACGTTATCGCCTATTTATGGGGAATAACCACACCACATAGGCGCTGCCTTGCCTAAATACCAAACAGACTGCTGCAAATTTAACCTTGAAAGGTCAACAGACCCTAGTTATTTAATTAGGTTAAAAAACTTACGCCAGTTAAAACTCGCTCCGGGGTCAGTTTTTCGCCCAGGGGCAATATCGCAATGCCCCACTATATTACTAGCTGTTATTTTTGGGTAGCGCTGCATAATAGCCTGCGCCAATGCAGCTAAACTTTGATATTGCGCATCGGTATAGTTAGTTGTATCTGTGCCCTCAAGCTCTATACCTATACTAAAATCATTACAATTTTGTTGCCCAGCAAAGCAGGAACGCCCCGCGTGCCATGCACGTTTTTCAAAAGGCACATATTGTATAACTTCGCCACAGCGCTTAATAAAACAATGCGCTGATACCCTAAGTCCTGCTAAATCACTGAAGCTAAAATGTGCATTGCAATCAATATTCCCCATAAATAAATCATCAACGTAGGGGGTGTTAAACTCCCCTGCTGGTAATGAAATATTATGAATAACCAGCAGCAAAATATCGCTGTGAGCAGGTCGCTCGTCAAAGTGGCTACACGCACGCTGGGTAATATTATTTATAACGCCTAAAGAATCTATTTTCATACTATTTGATTTAAACTTATATGCCCGATGTCAAATGCTCTTTGAGTAAAATGGTAGGGATTGGTGTCAAGTCCGTTGCCCGTTGCCCGTTGCCCGTTGCCCGTTGCCCGTTGCCCGTTGCCCGTTGCCGAAAAATTTAAAACACTATTGTAAATATATTCAACACAGTATTTGCTCAAAATAGCAGCTTGAGATAGATTTATTATCTAGAGCTCAGGTTAATCAACCAAAATTGATGTATATCAAGATGCTAATAGATTTAACCACATAAAGATAGCGTAATACCAAACGATAAAATATGATTAGCGCGTTAATTTTTAGTTTAGTTGTTAGCGGCTTCTATTTAGTAATTAAACAGAGTAAAATTTATTTAATTAATTATCTACTATGAGCTTTTTCATGTCTATTTCGCATACCCTAATTAGCCAACTTGTTACCTTAGCCCTGGATGAAGACCTAAATAACCAAAGCGCAGAACAAGGCGACATTACCGCACAGCTTATTCCTCAAGCAGAGCAAGCCAATGCGAAAGTGATCACCCGTGAAGACTGTGTTTTTTGTGGTAAAGACCTTATTATTGAAGTATTTAAACAAGTCGACCCAAGTGTAGTTGTAAATATATGCGTGAACGACGGCGACTTAGTTAGTGCCAATAGCACCCTATTTACTGCATCAGGCTCTGCACGCGCTATTTTAACGGCTGAGCGAACTGCACTTAATTTTGTACAAACGCTTTCAGGCACAGCCACCACCACAGCACATTATGTAAAAGAGCTCAGTGGCACTAGCACGCAACTACTCGATACCCGTAAAACCATTCCGGGGTTAAGAGCATTGCAAAAATATGCAGTTAAGTGTGGCGGCGGTGCAAATCACCGAATTGGATTGTTTGATGCGTTTTTAATTAAAGAAAACCACATAGCAGCCTGCGGAGGAATTAATAACGCAGTAGCTCAAGCTAAGCTAAATCATGCCGATAAACCTATAGAGGTTGAGGTTGAATCGTTTGATGAGCTAGAGCAAGCCATTAGCGCAGGCGCCGACATTATAATGCTAGATAATTTTAATCCTGAGCAAATACGCCAAGCGGTTACCATTACAAATAAGCGCGCTAAGTTAGAAGTATCAGGCAATATGACCTTAGAAACGTTAAAAGCCTACTCACAAGCTGGGGTCGACTTTATCTCAAGTGGTGCGCTTACAAAAAATTTACAATCAATCGATTTATCGATGCGATTTGAATAAATAATGTAAAAACTATTTATAGTTTCTTGCGCTAATTGATTGACAGATTTCAAAAAAGAGCATTAAATAATCCTAAAGGACTATTTGTAACAAGTTATTAAATAAAGGCGTTTTTTATAAAGTTTTTAAATACAAAAGCGCAATAAACAGTGTTAGACTCATTCATATTGACTAGTTTTAAATACTTAATTAGTTAAAAAGAATGGAGAAGCATTTGTAAGGGACAGAATAAAAATAAGCGACAGGGTTTATTTTTATAATTAACTTGTAACTTACGCGGGTTATAACTAACTTTTAATGGTTGGGTTTATACTCAAATAAGGGACGAGAAACGAATAATCGCCATGCTGTGCATTACTTTTGGGTCATTGCTTTAAAGTAATAATTTTAAAATAGTGACTACCAATGGTGCTAAAATGCCACTTGGCAAAAATGATTTTATTTTTTGTAGTAACAGGTTAAGTAAACAACATAAGTTATATTTATAATTTATACCCGTTTGGCTTACCGCAACATTATCCTTTAGGAGAGGAAACATGCAAACAATGACACAACAAAACCAAAAGGGTTTCACCCTAATTGAATTAATGATTGTAGTAGCAATCATCGGTATTTTAGCAGCAGTTGCACTGCCTGCTTATCAGGATTATACAATTCGCTCTAGAGTTGCAGAACCTGTTTCTCTAATGTCAGCAGCAAAGGCAACTGTATCAGAGAATATTGTAACATCAAATGCAATTGCTGCTGGTAGTTGTTTAGGCGTAAGCACCATAGCAGCAGCTGATGCGACGACTAATACAGCAACTCTATCATGCGCAGATGCAACAGGTGTAATCACCGTAACTTCTACAACTCAGGCTGGCGGAGTAAGTATATCTGCTACTCCAAGTTTAAACGCTGGTAGTATTTCATGGGTATGTGCTGTAGGAGATGCAGCTAATAATAAGTATGTACCTTCAGAGTGCCGTATTTAAAGCTTTTAAAGAGCAGGTTTCTTCTGCTCTTTTAGCTTAAACTTATCTAAACTGGAATATACAGAAAATTAGAAAATAAGGCAGCGACATGCTGCCTTTTTGAGTTTCGGGTTAAAATATATGGCTAAACAACAAGAAAAAGGTTTGGATACTTTTCAATGGATTGGTGTAAGTGCTCGTGGTAAAAGACTTGAAGGAGAGCTAACCGGATCAAGTATCGCTCTAGTTAAAGCCCAGCTGCGCAAGCAAGGCATTACCCCTTCAAAAGTAAAACGAAAAGCCAAGCCGTTATTTGGTTTACAAAGCGTGCAAAAAATTACCCCAAAAGATATTGCGTTAGTCACCCGGCAAATAGCCACTATGCTGATGGCCGGTGTGCCGCTAATTCAATCCATTGAAATGATAGCTTCTGGTTCATCCAATAAAAGCGTTAGTAAACTTATGAGCGCTATTGGCGGGGAAGTGAAAGCAGGATTGCCACTTTCTAACGCACTTAGGAAATACCCTCGTTATTTTGATGATTTATATTGCGATTTAGTAGCCTCTGGCGAACAGTCAGGGTCTTTAGATAAAATATTTGACCGCGTAGCCCTATATAAAGAAAAGTCAGAAGCGCTAAAATCAAAAATTAAAAAAGCCATGTTTTACCCCGCAGCAGTGTTGGTTGTGGCGTTTATTGTTACCTCAATATTGCTGATATTTGTAGTACCACAGTTTCAAGAGATATTTGCCGGCTTTGGTGCCGAACTACCTGCTTTTACTTTATTTGTAATTGCTATTTCTGAATTTATGCAAGAGTACTGGTGGATAGCCCTTATTGGCGTTGTGGCTTTTGGTTATATATTCAAAGAGGCACACTTAAGAAGCTTAAAGTTGCGTGATGCCACCGATCGCGCCATACTGAAGCTTCCGGTTGTCGGCATGATTTTAAATAAAGCGGCCGTGGCACGTTATGCGCGGACTTTATCGACCACTTTTGCTGCGGGTGTACCATTGGTGGATGCTTTGGATTCTGCAGCAGGTGCCTCAGGTAACGCAGTTTACCGGTATGCTATTTTAGAAATAAAAGCCGAGGTAAGCTCAGGCAATCAAATGAACTGGGCGATGCGTAACTCTAAAATATTCCCCGATATGGTAATACAAATGGTTGCCATTGGTGAAGAATCAGGATCGCTTGATGGTATGCTAGCTAAAGTCGCCACTATTTACGAGCAAGAAGTGGATGACGCAGTAGATGGCCTATCTAGCTTACTTGAGCCATTAATTATGGCGGTGTTAGGCGTATTAGTTGGCGGCTTAATTGTGGCCATGTATTTACCTATTTTCCAACTAGGCTCAGTTGTGTAGACAGGTTTTAGTCGCGGAATTCGAGGCTCGCCGCCCGTTACCCGTAACCTTAACAACCTCTAAAAGCGAAGCGTCTCTTAACCTCTTTGTGAATAATGACCTTACGCGGCATAAAGCCCCGCCTACAGAACAATTAAAACGCGGTGATTCCCCACATCTCGTTGCCCGTTGCTTGAACCTAATTTTGCACTTATATAAAACCACTGTATTATCAACACAGAATTTAGTTTTAGGTAAAATAAATGCAAAGTCTTTTTATTGATATCAGCAACGCGATGCAAGCTAACTTATGGTTTTATTTGACCACGGTTGGCCTAGTGAGTTTATGTATCGGCAGCTTTTTAAATGTGGTGATATATCGCTTGCCAGTAATGATGCAAAAAGAATGGCAAACTGAGTGCCGCCTATTATTAGCCGATGAACTAACCAGCCCAAAGACTGAACAGACCACCTCACAAAATACTGACACGTTTAATTTAGTTAAGCCCAACTCATGTTGTCCTAAGTGCAAAGCAGCCATTAAACCATGGCAAAACATTCCTATATTTAGTTGGTTATTTTTAAAAGGTAAATGCGCAACCTGTGATAACCCAATCTCAGTGCGTTACCCAATCGTTGAAGCTATTACCGCTATTTTAAGCCTAGTTGTTGCTTACACTTTTGGCGTAACTGAGCAGGCTTTATTGTACATTGTAGTGACTTGGGCATTGGTAGCACTAACTTTTATTGATATTGATCACATGTTGCTGCCAGATCAGCTTACTTTACCGCTTTTATGGCTAGCATTAATCGCCTCAGTAGTGGGTTATACCATAGCCCCTAGCGATGCCATTATTGGTGCAGCATGTGGTTACTTAAGCTTATGGAGCGTGTTTTGGCTGTTTAAGCTAATTACTGGCAAAGAAGGTATGGGGTATGGCGACTTTAAATTACTGGCGGTGTTTGGCGCACTGCTGGGTTGGCAATCGTTATTGACCATTATTTTACTCTCAAGCGTAGTTGGCGCTGTTATTGGCATTGCCCTACTGAGTATTCAAGGTAAAGACAAAGCAACGCCTATTCCTTTTGGCCCTTACTTAGCAATAGCCGGTTGGATCACTATGCTGTGGGGTACACAACTACAAAACAGCTATTTTAATTTTATTGGTTACTAACTATGAGTAATACACAACACCATAAAAATAACTGGGTGCTGGGCCTAACCGGCGGGATTGGCTGCGGTAAAACCGCAGTTAGCGATATGTTGGCAGAGCTAGGCATTACTATTGTTGATGCGGATATTGTGGCTCGCCAAGTAGTTGAACCTGGCACTGATGGTCTAAAAGCTATTGTTGAGCATTTTGGCACTGACATACTCGATGAGCATGGCGCATTAAACCGTGGCGAGCTAAGAGCCCGGATTTTTAGTAATCCGGAGCAAAAAACATGGCTCAATGCGCTGCTGCACCCTTTAATACGCACTAAACTGCTCACTGACTTAAAAAACGCGCAAAGCGACTATGTGGTTTTAGTTGCCCCGTTATTATTCGAAAATGGGCTTGATTGCTACTGTAATCGCACCTTGCTGATTGACGTGCCAGTAGAAATACAAATTATCCGCACCAAAAAACGTGACAATATAAGCACTGAACAAGCAAAACAAATAATTGACGCACAAATGTCTCGTGAGCATAAACAACAAAAAGCGGATGATATTTTAAATAATAACCGCGATTTAGACGATGTAAAACAAGACTTACTTAAGCTACATAATTATTATTTACAGCAAGCAAAGTCTACAATATAAAGTGACTGACCC
The DNA here is from genome assembly GCF_903995135.1 of Pseudoalteromonas sp. 3J6. Lineage (GTDB taxonomy): Bacteria > Pseudomonadota > Gammaproteobacteria > Enterobacterales > Alteromonadaceae > Pseudoalteromonas. Next base: position 3,958,953 of record NZ_LR877185.1, read on the forward strand.
AATCACAGCGCAATAAACTGATATTTTTTATCGGTAAATTATCTGCTGCATTGGTACGATTAATGTATTCCTTTCTTTTTTCTGATAAATTGCTGAGTAAAGAAGGATTAAATCAGGTGCGCAATGAATATTAACTCACCGTTACTAAGAAAATTTATTACCCTCGGCCGTGTCGATACCGATACCGTAAAAGCCAGGCAGCAAGACTTTGCGTCAACCGCAGAACTTATTTCTAAATGCGGAAAAATAGATAGCAACGATTTAGCTGAGCAATGTATTGATTTGTTTAGAGTGCCTTTTTTTGATTTAAAAGATTTTAATGTTGCACAAATTCCTGCCGAGCTAGTTAAAGAAAAGCTGATCCGTAAGCATCATATTTTACCTTTGGTACAAAAAGGCAGAAAAGTATATATTGCCGCTTCAGATCCTACCGATTACGGCGCTTTTGAAAACTTTGAATTTAGCACCGGTTTATCGTGTGAAGTGGTGGTAGTTGACTATATTCAACTCGATAATAAAATTGAGCAACTACTGGATGCTGCAGGTAGCTTAAATTTAAGTGAGGATGAATTTAAAGAGTTTGCTGAACTGGATTCTGAGCCACAAAAAGATCATACGCCAAAAGACGATGACAAAGACGACGCCCCTATTATTGTCTACATTAATAAAATTTTAATGGACGCAATAAAAAAAGGCGCTTCGGATCTTCACTTTGAACCTTATGAACATAAATACCGTATTCGCTTTCGTATCGACGGAATTTTGCATGAGGTAGCCAGCCCGCCAAACACCTTGGCCAGTAAGCTATCTGCCCGTATAAAAGTTATGTCGCGCCTTGATATCGCTGAAAAACGTAAGCCACAAGATGGCCGTATAAAACTCAAAGTGACAGAACGTAAAAGTATTGATTTTCGTGTTAGTACCATGCCTACCTTATGGGGCGAAAAAATTGTAATGCGTATCCTCGATTCATCAAGTGCCATGTTAGGTATTGATGTATTAGGTTATGAACCTGAGCAGAAAAAACTCTACCTCGATGCATTAGAGCAACCACAAGGGATGATTTTAGTTACCGGTCCAACTGGCTCAGGTAAAACCGTCTCCCTGTATACGGGTTTAAATATACTCAATCAGCCAGAGCGTAACATCAGTACCGCCGAAGATCCGGTAGAAATTAACCTCGAAGGGGTTAATCAGGTACAAATAAACATTAAAGCCGACATGACCTTTGCTAATGCTTTACGAGCGTTCTTACGCCAAGATCCCGATGTAGTAATGGTAGGTGAGATACGAGATTTAGAAACCGCTGAAATATCAATTAAAGCGGCACAAACCGGTCACTTAGTACTATCAACGCTACATACTAACTCTGCACCTGAAACCATAACTCGTTTATTAAACATGGGCGTACCCGCGTATAATGTGGCCAGTTCAATTAGCTTAATAATCGCTCAGCGATTAGCGCGCCGATTATGCTCTAAATGTAAAACACCAGAGCAGTTACCCCGTGAAGAGCTTATTCGCCAAGGCTTTAGTGAACAACAAATACAGGATATGGTTTTGTATGCCCCTAAAGGCTGTGAAAGCTGTACTGAGGGCTATAAAGGCCGTGTTGGTATTTACGAGGTTATGAAAATCACCCCCGAAATAGCGCAAATTATAATGCGTGGTGGTAACTCATTAGAAATTGCTGAGGTATCACTTAAAGCAGGGTATAACAATTTGCGTTTATCAGGTATTCGTAAAGCAGCAGAGGGTGTGACCTCGCTGGCTGAGATAAACCGCGTTACTAGTTTTTAAATAAAATGCTTAGTTGCTTAACGATAAATTGAGCAGCCAAGCCTATATTAATTTGAGAGTAAATTATGCCAACTATGGTTAACTGCCCAACCTGCAAAGTAAAAGTAGAATGGTCAGCACAAAGTCCGCATCGCCCTTTTTGTTCAAAGCGTTGCCAACTTATTGACTTAGGTGAGTGGTCGTTTGAAAATAATAAAATTTCAGCACCCATCACCTCTGCAGATGAATTCAATCAAGACATGATTGAAGACATTGAAGCAATGATGGCAAAAAATGAAGATGACTTTTTTAAATAATCACTCGTGTAATATAAAAAAGCCAGCATTTAGCTGGCTTTTTGCTTTGTGTTAAAACGCTATGCTTTATGCTTGCGGTGCTTTTTGGTCATTCGCTGCTGAATTTTAGCTAACTTCTCTTTTTGCTCAGCGTTAAGTAGTTGCATTACTTGATGCTGGGTTTTTAATTTAATTAACCCCAATTGCTGTTTCTTATCTTGGCGTGCAGTTAATAACTCTTTCGCTGCATTTTCGTCAAAATTTGGCGCTGACAATAACGCATCCATTTGTTCTTTATAGGCTTGGCGCTGTGCCTGGCGCGCGTCTTTGTCTTGGCTTCTTAGCGCTTTAATTTGCGTTTTTTGCGCTGTAAAAATCGCTTTTAGTTGTGTTTGTTGCTCTTGCGTAAGTGCCAGCTTATCTGCTGCTCGCTCAGAGAGTAAAAAGCGCGCCTGAGAGTGACCTTGTTTATAGCCATCGCCTTTTGCAAATACGCTGCCCGTAGTGAGCGTTGCCGCTGTTAAACCGCAAATGAGTACTAATTTTGATAACGTGTTTACTTTAGTCATAATCATCACCTTAATATTGGATTGGTTGTTGGCTGCTAACCAGTATGTTCACTATAACTGGTTCAATGCAAAGTAACGCAAAGCAGTGTAAAGGTTATGTAAAGACTAACTATTGATACATTAAACGCGTAAAATAAAACCATAAACAGCGCGTAAGGCTTTATATATGAAACTATTAATGATTGATGATGACACCGGTTTATGCGAATTATTAAGCGAATACCTAAGTGCACAAGGCTTTAGCATTCAAACCGCACATGATGGTCAACAAGGCTTAGAGCTTGCCTTGCAAAACGATTACGCGCTTATATTACTAGACGTCATGTTGCCCTCTATAGATGGCTTTGAAGTACTGAAACAACTCAGGCAAAGTAAATTAACACCGGTGATTATGCTGACCGCTAAAGGAGAAGACTTTGACCGTATTTTTGGTTTAGAACTCGGCGCTGACGACTACATACCAAAGCCTTTTAATCACAGAGAACTACTAGCCCGCGTAAAAGCAATTACTCGCCGCATTGAACATATTAATAGTGTAAGTAATAACACTAATAAAAAGCTCTCTTTAAATGGTATTACTATTAATTTTGCTGCGCGAGAGGCCAGTATTAATAACATCCCCCTCACATTAACGGGCACCGAATACGAAATACTCGCTTTATTGATAAAACACGCGCCTGATGTAATTAGCAAAGAGCAAATAAGCGAAGATGTATTAGGCAGACGCTTAGCATCTTTTGACCGCTCTATAGATATGCATGTGAGTAATATTCGTAAAAAAATAGCCGAGCATATTGAGGGCGATAAAATTAAAACAATGAGAGGAGCGGGATATGTCTTCATCCAAGGAGAATAAAGCTCTGCGCTTTAGTTGGCTACGCCACCCACGACATTATCTGTTTTTTAAAGTGTTTACGTGGTTTTGGCTGACCATTATTGGCACTTTTACAGCGCTCTTTTTCTTGAGTAATATTTCACTAATAAACGCCATTAGCCATGATCCACTACAAGGGCCGATGCAAAAAAATCTAGAATATTTGGCACGAGGTATCGAGCGTAGCGCACATAAACACAAGCGCTCTATTAATGACATTATTACTCATCCGCGTTTAACGAAACGTAAGTTGCTTTATTTAAATTCACAAAATAGCGATGAAGTGTTGATCAGTAAAAATGTTGAGAACAATATTGATTTAAGCTTACTTAACTTTAGTAAGGGCATGCCACCACAGGTTATTTTTACTGAATATTACCAAGCTTTTGGCCCTGTGCGCATTCGGGTTCCTGAAGGGGAATTTGAGTTATATGAAATCGATATCAATCAGCAGCGACCGCTCTTTATTCGCTTAAGATTATTACCCGTTTGGTTAAAAATTACCATGGCAATTATTGCCTCGCTTACGCTTAGCTTTTTATTTAGCCGTAACTTAATTGCCCCTATAAATAGCTTAAAACAAGCCGCTATCAGGCTCTCAAACGGCGATTTAAGTGCGCGTGCAACAATAAATAGTCAGCGAAAAGATGAACTTGGAGTTTTAGGGCGCGACTTTAACCGGATGGCCGATCAACTAGAGCAACTGCTTAGCGCTCAAAAACGTTTATTAGCCGATATATCCCATGAATTACGCTCCCCGCTAACCCGTTTAAAAATGGCTACAGGACTTGCACAAATGCAGGCAAGTGAGGCAAATCAATCTTATTTGTTGCGTATTGAAAAAGAAGCTAACCAACTGGATAAAATGATAGCCGATGTATTGCAGATATCGCGCTTAGAAGCCAATAGCCAACCTTTATCGCTGCAAACACAGTCGCTGCAAGTGATTGTTGACCATGTAATAAACGATGCTCAGTTTGAAGCAAAACAGCACAATAAAACCTTAATTGTACATGGTAATGTTGAAGTAAATATAGAGTGCGACGAAATGTTGATTGCCAGTGCCTTAGAGAACATTCTGCGCAACGCCATTAAATATGCACAACATACTATTAGTATTAGCTTAAAACACAGTGATACCATATACATACAAATATGTGATGACGGCCCAGGCGTACCTAAAGCGCAACTCGATAAGTTGTGTGAACCGTTTTTTAGGCAATCAGATGCCCGCGACCGCCACAGTGGGGGGACAGGGTTAGGGTTAGCCATTGCAAAAAATGCGGTAATAGCGCATGGCGGAAATTTAGTTTTATCAAACAAAGACGCTGGCGGATTATGCGTTGAAGTAAGCTTACCAATACAAAAGAGAGACCATGTTTTATAGCACTGAAAGCGAGCTTGAAAATAACCTGTCTGCAATTACTGAGTTTTATACTAATACGCTTAAAAAAGCGTATTTAAACACAGCAGCTGGGGAATTATTTTATGCTTATGCCAAGCCTAAAAATGCTCATACAGCCATTGTTATTAGTTCAGGGCGTATTGAAGGGCTCGATAAATACAAAGAGCTACTTTGGGAGCTTTATTGTAATAATTTTGCTGTGTTTATTGTTGATCACCAAGGCCAAGGTCGCTCTTATCGGTTATTAAAAAACCCCCACAAAGGTTACGTAAAACAATTTGAAGATTACAGTCACGATCTTAACCAGTTTAATGAAAAAGTGGTGCAGCAGCACTGGCAAGGTAAAAAACTACTACTTAGCCATTCAATGGGCGGCGCCATTGCGTTTGATTACTTAGCACGCTATTCACATGATTTTAGTGGAGCGTTTTTATCGGCGCCCATGTTTGATATTTATACCAAAGGAATACCCAAACCAATTGCACAGTTTATCGCTGCGAGTGCGTCATTATTAGGTTTCTCAGGATGTTATGCACTAGGGCAAAGCGATTATTCAGCTGAAGAGTTTGCGCTTAATACTTTAACCAGTAGTCAAATACGTTACGAGCAATTTAGGGCAACTTATCAGCAAACCCCACTATTACAATTAGGTGGTGTGACTTATGGTTGGCTGCATACCGTTTTTTCGTTCATTAAAGCACTCGATAAGCTATCTATAACCACCCCACTATTTATAGCCAGCGCAGAAAATGATGAAGTGGTTGATAATCAAGCCCAACATAAGCTCGCAAGTAGGCATAAAAATACCCTAATCAAGCAGTTTAAAGGAGCTAAGCACGAGCTGTTTTTTGAACGTGATGATATCCGCCAATCACTGCTAACTAGCCTGTATAAATTTTGCGAGTCTGTAAATTAACCTCAATTATAGATAATAAATCTATCTCAAGCAGAGTTCAGATTAGGTTAACGACTAAGTGAGAGCGGATCTAGATGAATCAATATATCCACTTGTGATTCAAACTGCTGAGTGATCATGGCTTCCACTTCGTCTGATACTTTATGGGCACGAATAAGTGGTAAATTGTCATCAAGCTCTAAATGCAGCTGAATAAATTTAACTTTACCACCTTGTCGAGTACGAATATCGTGCACCCCATAAACGTCATTATGATTACGGGCTATTTCAAAAATACTTTGCTTTTCTTCATCGGGTAGCTCTTTATCCATTAAGTGTGAGGCACTCTCGGTTGCTATATCCCAGCTGTTATAAAGTAAATATCCTGCCACACCTATGGCAAATAACGGATCAGCATACAGCACCCCATAATAAGCAAGTAAAATAGCAAGTAGCACCGCTGCATTTAAAATTAAATCGCCTTTGTAGTGCACAGAATCTGCTTTTATAGCGATTGATTCTGTATGCTTTACGACTTTATTTTGCACATACACAATCACTAATGTACACACTATGGCAAAAATACTCACCCATACACCTAATAATGAATGCGTCAGCTCTACGGGGTTAATGAGACGCTCAATACCATGAAACGCCAATAAACAACCCGAGCCTGCAATAAAAGCGGCCTGCCCTAACCCTGCAAGCGCCTCTGCTTTACCGTGGCCAAATCGGTGGTCGTCATCCGCAGGACGCAGCGCGTACGATAAAACCAAAAAGCTCATTAACGTTGCTGTGATATCCATTAATGAGTCGGTTAATGAGCCAAGCATTGACGCAGAACCCGACGCTAGCCACGCCCATGCCTTGGTCGCAATCATTAGGCTGACCATAACCATGGTCACTATGCTAGAGGCTTTAACCCAAAATTCATAACTGCGATTATGCACGTATCTTTCCGCTGTAAGCTGTATTTAATGTTTTCAGTATATCATTTTTTATTCATTGTTCGTGTATACTGAGCTCGTCAAATTAAAGATTTTATAGGGCTTATTGTGCTGGATATTGTTTTATACCAACCTGAAATTCCGCCTAACACCGGGAATATCATTCGTTTATGTGCCAATACAGGCTTTGCACTTCATTTAATTGAACCATTGGGGTTTGAGTGGGATGACAAACGTGTAAAACGCGCTGGCCTTGATTATCACGAATTTAGCCATGTGCAACGCCATGCTTCATTTGAAGCTTACTTAGAAAAGTGCCAGCCTAAAAAAGTGTATGCGTGCACCACCAAAGGCAGTCAATTTCACCATCAAGCACAATATGAAGCGGGTGACTGCTTGGTATTTGGCCCTGAGACTCGAGGTTTGCCTGATGAAATGATCCAAGCATTACCCAATGAGCAACGCGTGCGTATTCCTATGCAAGCCGATAGTCGCAGTATGAATCTATCTAACGCGGTCGCTGTGTTTGTGTATGAATCTTGGCGCCAGCTTGGTTTTCCAAACGCCCAATAAATTAAACTGGCGTTTAAATTTAGTAACTTTAAGCGTCACTAAGTATTAGGGTCTGTTGACCTTTCAAGGTTGAATTTGCAGCAGTCTGCTTGGTATTTAGGCAAGGCAGAGCCTATGTGGTGTGGTATTCCCCACAAATAGGCGATAACGCAGCATCAATAACAAACAGGCGCTGCCCAAAGGGTTCTGCCTAGGGACGATTTACTCTTTTTTGCTCGGTTTTTACTCATTCTTACATGGATGTAAGCCAGTAGAGTAACGCAGGAGCAGTTATCGAGCCCACTAGGTTACAAACCTCGCGCCGCGATTAAACCGCTCCTAGTTTGAACAAATTTTAATCCACAAAGGTCAACAGACCCTTATCACTGACTATTTTTCAAAATCTATAAACTTGTACTAAGCTAATAATAATATTCCTTTTTAAAACGTTAAATTATGAAAAAATTATTACTTAGCTCATTCCTACTTTGCTCAACTTCATCACTTGCGGCGACTTCGGCAACAGTAACTGTTGTTTCTGATTATTTATTCAATGGTGTTAGCCAAACTCAAGAGGACCCAGCCCTACAGGCTAGCTTTGACTGGGCTGGAGACACTGGTTTTTATGCTGGTGTTTGGGGTTCAAATGTCGACTTTGGAGAAGGTACAGATATAGAAGCAGATGGTTATTTAGGTTATTTTACTAGCCTAAACGATTCTATAAACCTTGACGTAGGCATAGCTCAATACACCTACCATGGCGAGGACTTTAGCTCAGACTATAACTATGCTGAAGCGTACGCTAAGTTCAATTATGGTAATACTAATCTAAACTTCTGGCATGCATGGGATTACTTTGGTACGGGTGCTGGCCACAGCATTGTAATGATCACGCACAACTTTCCCATTAATGATGCTTTTTCGATTGATATAGGTGCCGACTACTCACTCAGCCATGATGACGACAAGTGGCAGTGGGAAGCTGATGATGATAACTATATTCATTGGCGTGTTGGTGCTAATTACACTATCAATGACTGGAACTTATCGGCCAGCTATGAAGACACAGACTTAGACACCTATGGTGACTCGACTATACTTCTTTCAGTATCAAGAACATTTAACTTTTAAGGTTACGCTATGAAAACATTATTACTATTAATATTATTAGGTTTTTCAAACTTAGTCTGTGCCGATACCGTTTACTTAACGTCATTAGCTTGGCCGCCTTATGCTGATAAATCACTTGATCAACAAGGTGCATCTGTTGCTGTAGCAAAAGCCGCATTTAAAGCTGAAGGGCACGAGCTTGTTGTAGACTTTTTCCCATGGTCTCGCGCAGTTAATTCTGCAGCTCAAGCAAATTCAAAGTATGTTGGTTATTTTCCTGAGTATATGCATGACACGTCTGATTTTGTATTTTCAAATCCAACAGGTACAGGTCCACTTGGGTTAGTACAAAACAATGTAAAACCTATCACTTTCTCTACTACCAGTGATTTAGCTGGTAAGCGTATAGGTGTGGTGCAAGATTATGTAAATACTAAAGAGCTTGACGATATGATTGCCGCGGGTTCGATAAAGGGTGATGCAGTCCCCTCAGATGTACTAAATATCAAAAAAGTTGCAGCAGGTAGAATTGATGCAGCAGTTATTGATGCCAATGTGCTTAATTATTTACTAAGTACTGATAAATCACTGGCAAGCATGAAAAGTAAAGTATCAATGAATGAAACATTACTTGAAGATAAAAGCCTTTATATTGCATTTAGAAACGATGCCGAAGGAAAAAAATGGCAACAAATCTACAACTCAGGGTTAGAGAAGATAGATGTTAATGCAATAATGTCAAACTACTTAAAGTAAGGACATCCTTTGACCCGTTCAATTTTATTTAGGCTTGTAGTTACCACGTTGAGCGCTATGATATTGGTGCTGTTGTGCTTTGGAATTTATGATTATACCACCCAAAGTAATCAACTAAAGCAAAAACTTGATACTGAGATTAGCCTAGCTAAGGAACGTATTGGTTTATCGTTACCCAATGCAATGTGGAACTTTCAAGACGAGCTCGCAAATAAGTTAATAAAAGCTGAAGTAGCTTCTGATAATATTTCTAAAATAACAATTTATGATACTAATGAGCAAGTTTTTGCAGAAACAGACGGTGTAAAAACACAGTCTGTTATACAAAGTGAACTTATTTATGATGATTCAGGTACCCCTAATAAAGTCGGCTCAGTGAGTCTTTACGTTGAATACAGTCATATTGATAAAGTATTAACTGAATTGGCGATATTTTTAGTCATTGAGATGCTGTTGCTTGCCAGTATTTTGGGAGCTGTTTTAGTTTATATTTTTAAAAAACTAGTTGCGCAGCCTCTATCTGAGGTAGCAGAAAAAATGGCAATGATAGCCAGTGGTGATGGCGACCTAACACAAGAAATCGTTGTTAGACGCGATGACGAAATAGGTCAACTGGCAGCCTCTTTTAATAAGTTTGAGCATAAAATTGCAGCGCTTATAAATGGTTTTAAATTGTCGGTAGATGATTCGCTTAGTGTTGCAGGTAATATCTCATCACTAAGCGCAGAAGGCGTGCACTATTTATCCACACAACAGGTAGAAACAGACCAAATAGCGACAGCTATTACACAAATGGCTTCCTCTGCAACCGAAATAGAAAATAATGCAAAGCATACTTTGAACTCTGCAGAAACTGCAAATATTGATGCACAAAAAGTTCATGAAGCTTTTTTAAACTCTATTAACTCTATTGAAAGTTTAGTCGGTCAACTTGATGAATCATCTAGAGTAATAGGTACTTTAGAAGAATCTGTTCAGGATATTGTATCAGTACTTGACGTTATTCAGGCTATCGCAGAACAAACAAACCTACTGGCATTAAACGCCGCTATTGAAGCAGCTCGAGCAGGTGAGCAAGGGCGAGGGTTTGCCGTAGTTGCTGATGAAGTACGTTCTTTGGCAAGTAGAACACAAAAAAGCACAGCGGAGATCCATACTACCATTGAAAATTTGCAAAAAGGCTCTCAATCTGCAGTAAATGTCATGCAACTTAGTAAAAATATGAGTCAAGACAGTATGAGTGCCGCAACTGCAGCGAGCGAGCTGATTGCAAATATTTCTGACGCAATTGGATCAATTACCCAAATGTCGAGCCATATTTCAAGTGCAGTTACCGAGCAAAGCACCGTTGCTGAGGACTTAAGTAAAAATATTAATGAAGTGGTATCGGCTGGACAAAGTAGTATGGCTAAAATTGAACAAGTTCAAACTTACTCTCGGGATATGCAAGAGCTAGCGGCACAATTAAAAGATTCTGCCCGTGTTTTTAAAACGTAACCTAAAACTGAGACAAGTAGACTGTTGAAAGTTGTATTTATTCAAGATCTAGTGACATTTAAAGGTTAAGTTTACAGCTGCATGTTTGATCTTGAGGAAAGATTGAGTCTATGTAGTGTGGTTGGCCATAAATAGACGCAGCAGTTATTGATGCTAATGCATTAAAGTACTTACTGAGCACAGATAAATCCCTTACCAGCATTGCAAGTAAAGTTGCGATGAACGCAAATTTACTTGAAGAGAAAAAACTATATATTGCGTTTAGAAACGATGCAGAAGGACAAAAATGGCAACAAATTTATAATCAAGGTTTAGCCAAAATAAACGTCAATCAAATAATGACAAACTACTCTAATTAAGCGTATATGTTGTAATAGCTTTATTAAAGCAACCTTAAGATTAGCACATTTGCCAATACCTTAAGGTTGCTCACTATGAATAACACTTAAGGTAGGCAATAATTGATTTTAATAAATTTGGTGTTATTACTCAGAAGTTTGTTCTCTACCAAGTAATGCCATAGCAGCTGCTTTCATGCCTTTATTCTCATAAAGCACTTTGTATATTTGCTCAGTGATTGGCATTTCAACGCCCGCACGCTGTGCAAGTAAATACACTTCTTTGGTATTTCTGAAGCCTTCAACTACTTGGCCGATTGATGCAATCGCATCATCAACACTTTCACCTTGACCTAAGGCTAAACCAAAACGGCGGTTGCGCGACTGATTATCGGTACAGGTTAGAATTAAATCGCCTAAACCAGCCATCCCCATAAAGGTCTCTGGTTTCGCACCTAGGGCACAACCCAAACGCGATAACTCTGCTAAACCACGGGTAATAAGCGCGGTACGTGCATTTGCACCAAAGCCAACACCATCAGAAATCCCTGCACCAATAGCAATTACGTTTTTAACCGCACCACCAAGCTGTATGCCAATAAAGTCGTCATTGTTGTACACTCTAAACGAGCGACCGCAATGTAATAAATCGGCAATTTGTTTCGCAAATGCTGATGACGTTGATGACACCGAAATAGCGGTTGGTGAGCCCTTAGCCATTTCTTTGGCAAAAGTTGGCCCCGAAAGCACTGCTAATGGTACTTCTTCACCGAGTTCTTGCACTGCCACTTCTTGCAATAAACGCCCAGTATCTGGCTCAAGCCCTTTAGTAGCCCACGCTATTTTTGCATCAGAGCGCAAAGCCGGTTTAATTTGCTTTAACGTGTCAGCAAACGCATGACTTGGCACAACAACCAGTACAATATCGCTAGCTGCTGTTGCATGCTGTAAATCAGCTTCAAGGGTTAAGGTGTCAGGAAAAGGAATATCAGGTAAGTAACGTTGATTTTTTCGCTCAGCTGCAAGCGTCGCAACGTCTTGACTATTGCGTCCCCATAAAGTCACTTTGTGACCATTTCGGGCTAAACAAATAGCAAGGGCGGTGCCATATGACCCCGCCCCTAAAACAGTAACAGCTGATGTTGCTGTATTCATAAATTATGCGTCTGCTGAAGCCTGCTCAGCTTGCGCTGTGCGTTGCTGCATGTACTGTGCAAATAATGCGTCAAAGTTAACTGGCGCAAGATTAAGTTGTGGAAACGTACCACGATTTACTAAGTTCGATACCGCTTCACGTGCATATGGGAATAACACGTTAGGACAGAATGCACCTAACATGTGTGCTAATTGCATTTCTTCAACTTCAGCAATAGTAAAAATACCTGCTTGCTGAATTTCACACAAAAACGCAGTTTCTTCACCGATAGATGCCGTCACAGTTAATGCTAAAACAACTTCGTATACACCTTGATCAAGCTTATTAGAGCGTGTATCTAAATCTAATTTTACTTCTGGAGCCCACTCTTTTTGAAAAATAGCTGGTGAATTTGGCGTTTCAAACGACACATCTTTAGTGTAAATACGTTGAATAGTAAACTGTGCGCCTGCATCAGCTTCTGCTGCTGCGTTTTGATTTTGTTCGTTCATTGTTATTCCTAACCTGTTATTTATTATAATTAATTAAATTAAGCACTCAGCTTAGCGTCAAGGTGACCTTTTGCTTCTAGTGCCATCATGTCGTCACAGCCACCGATGTGTTCATCGTTAATAAAAATTTGTGGAACCGTGCTTGCGCCACCGGCTTTGGCGATCATTTCATCGCGAAGCTCTGGCTGAACGCCAATATCAATGTTTGTGTATTCTACACCTTTACTGTCTAACAGCGCTAATGCGCGATGACAAAAAGGACAATATCCTTTGGTGTATAAAACAACGTTACTCATAATTAATCCTTAATCGGTTTAGCTAAGAGGTATTAGCGACCGCTTGTTGTTGGCAGACTTGCTGATTGCCACGCCCCCATACCGCCAGATAAAACATAAACCTGTTCATAACCTGCTTTATGCATTGCGGTTGCAACGCCTGAAGCAGTCATGCCTGCAGCACATACCACTATAATGGGTTTGCTCTTATACTTTTCAAGGGTTGAGAAATCAGATTCTTTGGCTTTTTCAGGGTTTAAATGCACAGCACCGGCAATATGGCCTGTTTTAAACTCTTTTTGCCCACGCATATCAACAACCTGACCGTCTTCGCGGTTAATAAGTAACGTTAACTGCTGAGGATTGATCTGACGAATTGCTGAAAATTTACTTTTTATTGCGCCACTAACAATAAGAAACGCAATCGCAACCCAAGCTAGGCTTAGAATTGGATGATTTGAGACAAATTCAATATATTGATCCATTCGACTTCCACTATAAAGTTACATGCTAAAACAGGGTGTTTTAGATATTTAATTCATATTTATTGAACTTACACAATGAGCAGTCACTCACCTGTAATTCAATTTAGAGCACTGTTAGGCTACTCTGAATTTTACCTACACATAGGCTTAGCTTACCCTACAAGCCTATTCAATACTTGAATAAAATAGGGATTAGCCGCGCAAGTATACCCAAATCAGCTAAAAATGCGAGTTTAAGCACGCTTGTAAGCCACAATGTAGTGCTCTTTTAACTAAAAAATAACCCACCCCTTCAAAGTATACAATTGAGAGAGTGAGCTCATTGAAAATTTTTAATATCTTCTTTTCATTGCTGATCCTAGCTATAAAACACGGTATGCTTAAGCTTGGCATGTTGGCATTAATGTTAGCGTGTATTTTAGCAACGCTAGGGTCTGTTGATCTTTCAAGGTTAAATTTGCAGCAGTCTGTTTGGTATTTAGGTAAGGCAGAGCCTATGTGGTGTGGTTATTCCCCATAAATAGGCGATAACGCAGCATCAATGCCAAACAGGTGCTGCCCGAAGGGTTCTGCCTAGGGGCGATTTACTCTTTGTTGCTCGGTTTTTACTTAGCCCACTAGGTTACAAACCTAGCGCCGCGATTAAACCGCCCCTAGTTTGAACAAATTTTAATCCGCAAAGGTCAACAGACCCTAATAGGAGTGACTATGACAGAGCATAAAAAACCACTGGTATTAATGATTTTAGATGGCTGGGGATACAGAGAAGATGAGCAAAGCAATGCCATTTTAGCTGCTAATACCCCTGTATTAGATGAGCTTTGGGCCACTCGCCCTCATACATTAATTTCAGCATCGGGTTTAGATGTGGGTCTTCCTGGTGGTCAAATGGGTAATTCTGAGGTTGGCCACGTTAATTTAGGTGCTGGTCGTATTGTGTATCAAGATTTTACTCGCATCACAAAAGCCATTGATGATGGCGAATTTGATACAACCCCTGCACTGGTTGAAAACATTGATAAAGCTGTTCATGCCAACAAAGCCGTTCATATTATGGGACTGCTAAGCCCTGGTGGCGTTCATAGTCACGAAGATCATATTGTGGCGAGTATACAATTGGCTGCAAAACGCGGCGCTAAAGAGGTGTACTTTCATGCCTTTTTAGATGGCAGAGATACTCCCCCACGCAGCGCTAAAGCATCAATTGAGCGTATTGAAGCCTTGTTTAGCGAGCTTAAATGTGGCCGTTTAGCCTCATTAATTGGTCGTTACTATGCCATGGACAGAGACAACCGCTGGAACCGTGTTGAAAAAGCGTATAATTTAATCACCCTAGGTGAAAGCGACTTTGATTATGAAGATGGCGTAAACGCACTTTACGCGGCTTATGAGCGCGATGAAAATGACGAATTTGTAGCAGCAAGTACTATTACCCCAAAAGGTAGCGAATCTGTAAAAGTAAATGATGGCGACACCATTATATTTGCCAACTTTAGAGCAGACCGCGCACGCGAAATCACTCGCGCCTTTGTCGAACCTGATTGTGACGGCTTTAATAAGAAAAAATCGCCCGAGCTTAGTGCCTTTGTGATGATGACTGAATACGCTGCTGATATTGATGCGCCAGTGGCTTTTGGCCCAACGCCGCTTAATAACGTACTTGGCGAATGGTTTGAGAAACAAGGTAAAACTCAGCTACGTATATCAGAAACTGAAAAATATGCCCACGTTACCTTTTTCTTTAGTGGCGGACGCGAAAATGAGTTTGACGGCGAAACTCGCGAGCTAATCCCATCTCCTCAAGTAGCAACGTATGATTTACAGCCAGAAATGAACTCACAAATGCTTACCGATAAACTCGTTGCAGCAATAAAAAGTGGAAAGTATGATGCCATTATTTGTAACTACCCTAATGGCGATATGGTCGGCCACTCAGGTGTATTTGAGGCGGCAGTTAAAGCCTGTGAAGCAGTAGATAGCTGTATTGGTCGTGTAGTTGATGCCCTTAAAGAATACGGTGGAGAAGCACTAATAACTGCTGATCATGGTAATGCAGAGCAAATGGCAAACCTTAAAACAGGCCAAGCGCACACAGCACATACTAGCGAGCCAGTACCCTTTATTTATGTAGGTCGTGACGCACAAGCGCATTCCGGTAAAGCCTTGAGCGATGTTGCACCTACTATGCTGCATTTAATGGGTTTGGAACAACCTGCAGAAATGACAGGTTCGCCAATTATGGTGTTGAAATAATTTATGAATAAAAGCGCATGCCGCATCATTGCGTGTATATGTGTACTAAACTCATTAGCCACTGGCGTTGCAGTGGCTAATGAAGATCGTACCAAAAAAGACCTTTCCCAAGTACAAGTTGCTTTAGAGCAAAGCCAAGCTGAGTTTCAACAACAGCAAAAAGAAATAGCTAAACAGCAGCAAAAACTAAAAATACATGAGCTCGCTATAGCGAAAAACGCTAAAGCACTTAATATGGCTGAGCAATCCGTTAAAAAAACACAACAACAGCAAGCAGAGCAACAACAACGCGCGGCAAAGCTTGAAAAACAACAAGCCCAATTTCAACGTATTTTAGCAGCACAGTTAAAAAGTGCTTATATGGCAGGTAGCGATGACTATTCAAAAATGCTACTTAACCAAGAAGATACCGCCAAATTTGAACGCACACTTAGCTACTATAACTACCTAAATAAAGCTCGTATAAAGCAACTTGATGATCTTAAAGCACTGCAAGTTGAGATTGAAAAAAATCAAGCTGAGCTTGCGAAAACAAAAGAGAGGCTCGTTGCTTTATTTGAGGAACAAAAAAGACGACAAGCAGCACTTCTTGGGGCTAAAAATGAGCGCCAAGCAAGCTTACAAAACCTAAAAAAGCAGTTAAATAAAACCAAAAATTCCATTAGCTATTTAGAAGAAAACGAACAAACTCTGATCGCCACTATCAAAGAACTTGAAGAAGAAGAAAAAGTCACAAAAATTGAACTACTTGGCTTAAATCGTAATAAAGGAAAATTAAACTGGCCGAGCAAAGGAAAATTAGCGCATAGGTTTGGTCAACGTAAGCACGGCGGAATAAACTGGAAAGGTGTATTAATTTCTGCATCTGAAGGGACTTCAGTTAATAGCATTGATAATGGCCAAGTAGTATTTGCCGACTGGTTAAAAGGCTATGGCTGGGTAATCGTACTTGACCACGGCCAAGGTTTTATGAGCTTATACGGACACGCACAAACCTTGCTAAAAGACGTGGGTGATATGGTCAGAGAAGGTGAAAGTGTTGCATTAGTTGGGCAAAGCGGTGGACAAGCAGATTCTGGTCTATACTTTGAAATACGTCATAAAGGGCGTGCTGTTAATCCCATAAAATGGTGCAGGCGTATTTAATATCAAAATAGCTGCATCCTGTTAGAGGCGGTTATGATAAACACACACATTTGCCAACAAAAAACTTCTGTGAAAAAGCGAGCCCCCTGCTTTTGTTTTATCTTATTTGTTTTATTAGTGTTTTTTGGCTTTATAAATACTGCCTATGCAAGCTCGGTTAAAGACTTAGAAAGCCAAAAAATAAATGAAATACTGTTTAATATTCACACCTACTACGTTGATGATTTAGCACTGCAAAACAGTGAGTATATTGAATACAACTCGTCTCAATTTGAACGCTTATACTCTAAGCTCGACGCCTACTCTAAGTATTTAGATAAAAATGAGCTAAATGCATTATTTAATAACACTAATGGTCGCTATACCGGCCTAGGTATAGAAGTAAAAAGCATCGAGCAACGCACCACGATTGTTAAAGTAATTAATAATTCACCAGCCAAACAAGTAGGACTTCGCTCAGGCGATATAATTACTGCCGTTAATCAGCACTATGTAGAAAACAGTCCGATTGATTTAGTTGCACAATACATCAAAGACAGCGCTAACGGTGAAGTACAGCTAAGTATTACCCGTAATAACACTCAAACACCGCTAATATTTAATCTCAGTAGAAAACAAATTAAGCTAACGAGTGTAACCAAGCAACTACTTGACTCAGGTAACGGTTATATCGCTATTAATAACTTTTCTAATCACACTTTGCATGAAGTTGCCTTGCAAATAGCCGCCATGCAAAACCATTATGGCCATTCATTAAAAGGCCTAATTATTGATTTACGAGATAACCCGGGAGGCACTTTAAAGAGTGCAGTTGCGGTAGCAGACCTGTTTCTTCAAGATGGTTTAATTGTAACGACCAAAGGGCGTTTTTATGATTCGAACCAATCTTTTTACGCTAAACGCGGCGATATTTTAAAAGGTGCTCCGATTGTTGTCCTGATTAATGAAAACTCAGCCTCAGCAGCAGAAATACTGGCTGCAGCGTTAAAAGAAAATCTACGTGCAAAAATAGTAGGGAGTCAGTCGTTTGGTAAAGGAACAGTGCAATCACTTATTCCATTAGGCGACGGCGATACCGCCTTAAAACTAACCACCGCACGTTACTTTACGCCACTGGGAGAGTCTATTGAAGGGATTGGCGTAACTCCAAATGTGGCGATTAATCAAACAACACTTCCACAAACAAATAAAGCCGTTATAATAAAAAATGAACAATCAGAACAAAACACTGTTTTTAACGCTGAAGAATTAGCCGATATCCAGTTAGTAAAAGCAAAACAGCTACTTAGCATGCAATAAAAACGGTAAACTTTTTAAAGATAATAAAAATTATAAAACGTGAAAATTATAAATTTAATGGTGTTAGCAGGGCTTTTTTTAGCCTTATTTGCAACATCGAGTGCTGTTAAAGCCAAACAAATAGCCATAGTGATCGATGACATAGGTTATCATCAACGTGACCTAGAATTCCTAAGTTTACCTGGGCAATTGTCTTATTCAATTTTGCCTCATACCCCCTATTCTCAAATATTTGCAACCCTTGCTAGTCAGTCAAATAAAGAGCTCCTGTTGCATGTGCCTATGCAAGCTTTAAATGGCAAAAAGCTAGGCCCTGGGGCGCTTACTTTAAATATGGATAAAGCACAACTTCAACAAACACTCGGTAATGCACTGGCGAGTTTGCCACAAGTTAAAGGGGTTAATAATCATATGGGTTCTGCACTCACTCAGCAAAGCCAAGCAATGAAGTGGACCATGGAAGTACTTAAAAAGCGTCAGTTGTATTTTCTCGATAGCCGAACAACCGAATTAAGCCAGGCGCAAAATGCAGCTAACTTTTTGGGGGTAGAAAATATTGGTCGGCATGTATTTTTAGATAATATAACTACCCCTGAGCAGCTACAATTTAGGCTAGAAGAGCTAAAGTCAAAGGCAACTAAATATCAGTTTGCCATTGCAATAGCACACCCCTACCCCGAAACTATCGATTTTTTACGCCAAGCCTTGCCGCAATTAATCGAGCAAGGATTTGAACTGGTACCAGTATCACAGCTGGTAGAACGTAAGTATGTACAAATAGCCCAACAACAAGCCATTTCATTAAACTGATGGAGTAAGCGAACGCCTTACCCCAACAGTTAATTAAACTTAATTATAAGTATGCTGCTTATAAAATAAACGTTGCTACTTTAGCATTTAAGTCTGTAGCTCTGTCTTTTAATACTTCTGCTTGGCTTAAATGCGCGGTAGCTGAGGTCGTTATTTCATCGGTTACATCTTTAATAGCGACCGTATTTCTAGTAATTTCATTAGTCACTTGCGTTTGCTCTTCTGCAGCTACGGCTATTTGACCCGCCATATCAGAAATCTCATTTACTGCCAGAGTGATTTCTTCTAACGCGTGAGCGGCAGCATTTACATCATCCACACTATTGTTGGCATAACTCTTACTGCTGTCCATCAAGCTCACGGCTTTTTTAGTGGTGTTTTGTAAGGTTTCTATAGTGGTATAAATTTCGGCTGTAGAGTTTTGTGTTCTTCTTGATAGCACACGCACCTCATCGGCAACCACTGCAAAACCACGCCCCTGCTCTCCCGCCCGAGCGGCCTCTATTGCTGCATTAAGCGCTAAGAGATTTGTTTGCTCAGCAATTTCTTGAATGGTAGTTAAAATGCTCGAGATAGCCTGAGCATGCAAACTTAATTCACCAATAACTGTGGTAGTTTGGTCTATTTCTCCCGCCAGTGAATTAATCGTGTTTCTGGTTTTATCAACTAACAGCTTACCTTCATGACTACTTTGCGCCGATTGTTGCGATGCGGTTGCGGTGTTTTCTGCATTGGCGGCAATTTCATGGGTTGCACTGGCCATTTCTGTGACCGCAGTAGCAACCATAGCTACTTCTTGTTGCTGACGCTGTAACTCACTAACACTGCTTTGGTTGGTGATCAAGCTTTTCTCTGCATCAAAGTCTAAGTCAGTAGCTAATTGACGAATATGACTGATCAGTTCATGTTGGCTGCTAACAAAACGATTAAAACTATCAGCCAGAACCCCAACTTCATCTTGCGTATCAACAGTTATACGCTGGGTTAAATCACCGTTACCATCTGCAATTGTTGATAAAGCTTGCGATACTCGGCTCAAAGGTGCGAGCAATACACCCAATAGCCATGAAATAGCCAACACACTCAGTAAAAGTGCTACCGCAACCAGCACTAATTGAGTCAGCAATAAACTAATAAGCGGAGCCTCTAAAGTTTGTTTATCCAATACAAACAACAACTGCCAATCTGTATTGTTAATGTTTTCACCCCAAACTAGCTTCTCTCGGCCTTCACCCTCAAAGTAAACAGGCGTAAATTCATTATTTTGACTATTAGATAAAATTACTTGGTTATTAATTTTAGAATCAACCTGAGTAATATTTGCCATTACTTTTCTAGCGTCTTTATAGGCAATCACAGTGCCATCTTTATGCATCATAATGGCGTATCCATCTGCAGGTAAAGACATTGTATTGACGCTATCGACCAAGGTCTCAATCGACAAATCCCCCGCAACCACACCGCTTCGTGTGGTTTTAGCAATAGAAACAACCAACAGATTATAGGCGGTATCTAAATAAGGTTTGGTAATTACGGTATCACTTTTGAGTTGTGCTTGTTTATACCATGGACGAGTGCGCGGATCGTAGCCGGTGCGATCAATACTGGGATCAGAGTCAGTCATTTTTCCGCTGCTATCTCCAAAGTAAGTTAACTGAAAGCCACCTGAAAATGCTGCTTGCTGAAGTGCGCTGAGCGTGTTGCCCTCAACCTTATTCGCAACCGATTTAATTATCTGCTGGCGACTAGCTAGCCAATCTTCAATACTCGTAGCCTGTTGCTTACCAGATTGGCTTACGTTATCAATACTGCTTTTTAGCAGTAACGCTTTTTGAGAGGTATAGCTATTCCACGACAGCAATATAATAATAACGGCTAGGGCAAGAACGACCGATAGCAAGATTTTTTTCTTTAGTGAATATGAGTTCATATTGAGTGTAAATACTCGCGTTAAATGAAATTGAAAGGCAACAAACCAGCAATTAAATGACTTAATTTAGGCTACGATTTGAGCGATAAGTCGCTCAGGTGCGCGAATATTTTCATATACCCAAATTAAAAACAAACTAAAATCATGTATTTAAATTAAAACCAAACTTATTCATTAATTTTAAAGAGCGTATATTTAATTAAAAGATACATAGATGTGACTAGAGGTAAGCAGAACAAGAAAAACGATACTTTCTATTAACCTTTTTAGTTAGCTTTTTTAGTTAAAAAAAAGCCCTGCATTTTCATGCAGGGCTTAATCAGTTTTTTAGTGCGATTAACTCATCGCGCTTTGTAATTTTTTCATTGCTGTTTTTTCCAGCTGGCGAACACGCTCTGCTGATACGCTGTATTTTTCAGCCAGCTCTTGCAGTGTTGCTTTATCGTCTGACAACCAACGAGCACTAACAATATCTTGAGAACGCTCATCGAGAGTTTTCAAAGCGCTAAATAAACGCGTATGTGACTGTTCTTGCCATTGTTGCTGTTCAATGTCGTCAGCTAAATCAGCAGAACCATCGGTTAAGTACTGTACCGGTGAGTAAGTACTAGTTGGCGCGTCATCATTATCGTCGCCAGTTAAATCAAAGCCCATGTCTTGGCCGCTCATACGCGATTCCATTTCACGTACTTCTTTTTCACTCACACCTAGCTCGCTAGCTACTGTGCTCACTTCAGCTTGGTTAAACCAACCTAAACGCTTTTTATTTTTACGTAAGTTAAAAAACAATTTACGTTGTGCTTTGGTCGTCGCTACTTTAACGATACGCCAGTTTTTAAGCACAAACTCATGAATTTCGGCTTTAATCCAATGAACGGCAAATGAAACCAAACGTACACCCACTGATGGGTCAAAACGTTTTACTGCTTTCATCAGTCCGATGTTACCTTCTTGAATTAAATCAGCTTGAGGTAACCCGTAACCCGAGTAGCTTTTAGCTATGTGCGCTACAAAGCGCAAATGCGACATAATGAGTTGCTTTGCAGCACTAAGATCGCCTTCTTCCTGAAGTCTTTTTGCAAGTTCCTGCTCTTGCTCAACTTTAAGCATAGGAATAGTACTAACAGCTTGAAGGTAGCCGTCCATACTTGCGCTTTGTTGCCCAACTGTAAGTGCCATTGCGTATAAATCTTTACTCATTTTTCACCTCGGTGATAAACATTTGAAACCATCTTAGCACTCTTTTAGTAAGAGTGCTAACTTGAATTTAAAACTTTTTTGAATCATAAATCAAGTGGTTTTTTTAGTGTTAAGTCAGTCTACGCTAGGCGACTGAATAACCTATGAATTGATTTAGCCAAAACAAAAATAACCTTTTTGCTTTGGCTTTTTTATTATTTTAAACTCAAAACATGACAGTTTTAAGAATTATATTAGGGCCCTAAACCTTATCAGGTTCTATTTCTGAGATGTAACGATTAACCGATAAGTAAGAACCAATAAAACCTAAACTAGTAGCAAGTAATACCAACGCGCCAAACTCATTAAGACTAAGCCCTATTAGCGTAAAACTGGTTTGATACACCCCTGCAACACTGCTTACTGCAGCAGATAGCCACCACATCATTAATGCTACACAAATAAAGGCAAACAATCCGCCAATCACGCCATACCAAATGCCAGTCCATAAAAAGGGAGCGTGTATAAAGGTATTGGTTGCCCCTACTAGCTTCATTACCTGTATTTCTTCTTTTTTTTCCATAATAGATAAACGAATTGTATTGCCTATAATAAGCGTCACTGAGGTAAGTAATAATAGCGCAATAGTAATTACACTCTCTTTTAACAAACTTAGTAATGCATTTAGGCGCTCAAGCCAAGCAATATCAAGCTTACCAAAGTCAACTTCGCGTTCGGCTTCAAGTTTTTTAAGCAATTGCTTAGCTGCATTAGGTTGGCTATGTCGTTGTGTTGGTGTGACTAAAACTACATTCGGTAACGGGTTGGTATCTAAATACTCTAAAGCCTGACCAAAGCCAGACATTTCTTTGAACTCATCCAAAGCCTCAGTGCGAGAAATAAAAGTCACAGTTTGTATTTCGGGATATAGCGCTAAACGTTTAACTAAGGTTTGCGTTTCTTGCTCGCTCATATTTTCTTTTACAAACAAGGATATTTCGCTGGCTTGCTCAAAACCACTACTCACTTGCTGCACATTTTTTACCACTAAATATAGTGTTGCAGGCAACGTTAAACTCAAACCGAGTACTGCAATGGTCATCATTGAAGCCAATGGCGTGCGCCACATTTCTCCTAGACTGTACACACCTTGGCGAAAAATATTAATAATAAAAAAGTAACCGCCAGAGAATACTGACTTTTTTTGTTTATCATTACTATTTTGACGGCTTTTGAACAGTAAACTCATAATACCCCCTCAGCCAGTGGATCTTGGCTCATTCGTCCATCATGAAGCGTTAAACTGCGGTACTTCATCCGTGACACTAAGCCCAAATCATGAGTGGCAATTAAAACCGTGGTGCCATGTTTATTAAAGTCTTCAAACAGTCGTAATATTTCCATTGATAATTCAGGGTCTAAGTTACCGGTAGGTTCATCGGCTAGCAATATAGGTGGCGAATTGACGATGGCTCGTGCAATCCCTACTCGTTGTTGTTCACCACCAGAAAGTGTAGAAGGGTGACAGCGCACTTTATCTAACAAGCCCACTTTATCAAGCGCTCCATGCACACGTTTGGCAATTTGCTTGTGGTGAGTACCTTCAATAATTAAGGGCAAAGCAACGTTATCAAATACCGTGTATCGCTCTAATAATCGATGATTTTGAAAAATAATACCAATGTCGCGACGTGCATACGGAATTTGACGGGAATTTAATTTATTTAAATCCACACCATTAATAAACACGTTTCCTGCAGAAGGACGTTCCATTAAGCTAATAAGCTTTAATAGTGTACTTTTACCAGCCCCACTGTGGCCAGTTAGAAAGGCCAATTCGCCAGGCTTTATATGAAAGTTCACTTTTTCAAGCGCGCGGTGTCCACCGGCATAGGTTTTACTTACTTGCTGAAAATTTATCATTTTTTATTATTGCCAATTTATTGTTAGCCTTAGGCTCTAAATAAAATGGTATTCCTCGCAATTAAAAAGGGAGCAGGCTCCCTTTTGGTAAATTAAGCGTCGTCCTCATCTTGACTAAATAGCGCGTCAATAAAGTCATCGCTCTTGAAGGTACGTAAATCATCAATACTTTCACCTACGCCAATGTAACGAATAGGAATATTAAACTTATCGGCAACGGCAAAAATAACCCCACCTTTAGCAGTACCATCAAGCTTTGATAATGTGATACCTGTTAAACCTACACATTGATTAAATAGGTTTACTTGGCTAATTGCATTTTGGCCTGTACCAGCATCAATAGTCAGCATCACTTCATGAGGTGCATCAGGGTCTACTTTTTTCATTACACGGGCTATTTTTTCAAGCTCTTGCATTAAGTTATCTTTATTTTGCAAGCGCCCTGCTGTATCAGCAATTAACACATCGACATTACGTGCTTTTGCAGCTTGAAAAGCATCAAATACTACCGATGCACTATCAGCACCTGTATGTTGAGCTATTACCGGAATGCTGTTGCGCTCACCCCATACTTGAAGCTGCTCTACCGCTGCAGCTCTAAAAGTATCACCGGCAGCAAGCATGACCGACTTACCTTGATTTTGGAATTGCTTGGCCATTTTACCAATGGTGGTGGTTTTACCTACGCCGTTTACCCCTACCATTAAAATAACAAAAGGTTTTTTATCTGCTGGTATTTCTAAAGGCTGCTCTGCTGTTTTTAGCATAGTTGCCATTTCTTGTTTCATAAGCTCATAAAGCGCATCACCATCTTTAAGTTGCTTGCGATCGGCTGCATCAGTTAAATTATCAATGAGCTTCATGGTGGTATCAACACCGAGATCAGCAGTAAGTAACTGAGTCTCTAGCTCTTCAAATAACTCGTCGTCAATTTTTTTACCGCTAAAAATTGACGAAAAACCAGAGCCAATATTCACTCTAGTTTTAAGTAAGCCTTTTTTAAGTCGAGAGAAAAAGCCTTCTTTTTTAGGTTTTTCCGCTTTTTTTGCTTCTTCCTCTGCAAGCTCTGCGGTCAGTCGCTGTTGTTCTAGGCGTTCAGCCTCTTCTTCAGCTGCAATACGTTCTTGCTCTAAACGTTCATTCTCTGCTTGCTCTGCTGCAATGCGCTGTTGCTCTAAACGCTCATGCTCAGCTTGTTCTGCTGCAATACGCTGTTGTTCTAAACGCTCATTTTCAGCTTGCTCTGCTGCAATACGCTGTTGCTCTAAGCGCTCATTCTCAGCTTGCTCTGCTGCAATGCGCTGTTGCTCTAAACGCTCATGCTCAGCTTGCTCTGCTGCTATGCGTTGTTGTTCTAAGCGCTCATTCTCAGCTTGCTCTGCTGCAATACGCTGTTGTTCTAAGCGCTCATTCTCAGCTTGCTCTGCCGCAATACGCTGTTGTTCTAAGCGCTCATTCTCAGCTTGTTCAGCCGCGATACGTTCTTGCTCTAACAACATTTTCGCTTCTTGTTCAGCTAAACGCTTAGCTTGCTCTTGTCTTTGCTGCTCTGCATCCGCCTGTTGTTTAGCTAATAGCTCAGCGTTAGCTTGTTCAATCGCTTGTTTTTCTGCTGCCGCAGCGCGTTGTGCTTGCGCCTGTGTCTCTTGCTCTAAACGTTCAGCTTCTGCTTTTTCAGCTGCTATACGCTCTTGCTCTAACAACATTTGCGCTTCTTGCTCTGCTAAACGTTGAGCTTGCTCTTGTCTTTGCTGCTCGGCATCTGCCTGTTGTTTAGCCAATAGCTCAGCGTTAGCTTGTTCAATCGCTTGTTTTTCTGCTGCCGCAGCGCGTTGTGCTTGCGCCTGTTTTTCTTGCTCTAAACGCTCTGTCTCTGCTTTTTCGGCAGCTATTCGTTGTTGTTCGGCTTTTTCAGCTTGCTCTTGCGCTAAACGTTCTGCTTCAGCTTGTTCAGCTGCAATTCGGGCTTGTTCTAAACGTTCGGCTTCAGCTTCAGCTTGCAAACGCTCTGCCTCGGCCTTCTCTGCTGCTAAGCGCTCCTGTTCGACTTTTTCTGCCTGCTCGTTTGCCAATGCTTGTTGTTTATCAGCTTCTGCTTGTTTTTTATCTGACTTACCAAAACCGAGCCACGACATGAATTTACTTTTTTTTGCCATACTTGCTAATAACCACTTATAAAAATCTGATAAACTAACGATAATGATAGCGTGCTTTTAAGCCTAAATAATTGCTTTTTAGCAACACGTTATCCTCGAGGGTGCGTAATAGTAACACTTTTAGCGCAGTTGAAAAATGACACGCCGTGATATGATTGCATATATTATCTGAGCTAGATCATAGATACCAATTTTTAGTGAGTTAAATGAGAAAAAAAATCACACCAAATAACACCACCCATAAATCAGTCGATGGCGTTATTAGAATCATTAGCGGCCAATTTCGCGGTCGAAAACTGCCAGTAAAAGACGTTCAAGGCTTGCGCCCTACAACCGACAGAATAAAAGAAACAGTATTTAATTGGTTAATGCACGATACCCGCGATGCGCGCACTCTCGATTGCTTTGCCGGTTCCGGAGGTTTAGGGTTCGAAGCGCTATCTCGCTTTGCTAAAAACACCACATTTTTAGAGCTTGATCCGTTAGCAGCAAAACAGCTAACGCAAAATGTTGCCACCCTTAATGCGCAAAATGCACAGGTACTCAATACTAATACCCTGACCTTTCTTGAAAGCAAAAACACCAATGACACATTTAATTTAGTTTTTATTGACCCGCCATTTCGCAAAAATTTAGCCCAATCATGCTGTGATTTATTAGAAAATAATCAATGGCTCGACCCTGACGCACTGATATACGTTGAGGTAGAAACGGAGTTAAGCTCTTTTAAAGCACCTAGTAACTGGTTGTTAATAAAAGAGAAAAAAGCTGGGCAAGTTTTTTGCAGGCTATACCAACGACATATAAATTAACACTGTTTTAGCGGTCGGGTTTCTGTTAATATTATCCTTTACATGTGGTGTTGCTTCGGATTACAATACCGCACCATTTTTGAACCACTTGATCAATGTTTGATCAACTTGAGCAACGCTCATAATTTAGGTAGGTGAATTTTTAATGCCAGTAATTAAAGTAAGAGAGAACGAACCGTTTGACGTAGCACTTCGTCGCTTCAAGCGTTCATGTGAAAAAGCAGGTATCCTTTCAGAAGTTCGTCGTCGCGAGCACTATGAAAAACCAACAGCTGAGCGCAAGCGTAAAAAAGCAGCTGCTGTTAAACGTCACATGAAAAAACTTTCTCGTGATAACGCTCGTCGCGTTAAATTATACTAATATATTAGGTCTTGTATAAATGAGCCTTTTAATAACGCTAAAAGATGCGCAAAAAGATGCGATGAGAGCTAAAG
The DNA here is from genome assembly GCF_903995135.1 of Pseudoalteromonas sp. 3J6. Classification (GTDB taxonomy): domain Bacteria; phylum Pseudomonadota; class Gammaproteobacteria; order Enterobacterales; family Alteromonadaceae; genus Pseudoalteromonas. The sequence goes on from NZ_LR877185.1 coordinate 3,986,321, forward strand.
ACAAACAACGTCTTAATCCTATTCGCATGGTACTTGCTGCAATCAAGCAACGTGAAATTGACGAGCAAATAACACTAGACGACGCAGGTATTACCTCCGTTATAGTGAAGCTTGTTAAACAACGTCGCGACTCTTACACTCAGTACAAAGATGCTGGGCGTGATGATTTAGCTGAAATTGAAGCCAATGAGATTACAGCACTTGAAGCTTTTTTACCTCAACAATTGAGTGAAGAAGAAATCATTGCTCTCATTGACGCGGCTATTGCTGATACTAACGCAGCAGGTATGCAAGACATGGGTAAAGTAATGGGTATAATCAAAAGCAAAGCCGAAGGTCGTGCCGATATGGGCAAAATCTCAGGTTTAATTAAGCAACGATTAACTGCCTAATACTCCCACATACATTAAGTATGATTGAAGTAAACCGAGCCTTGAGCTCGGTTTCTTCGTTTAGAGCACTTCAAAAAAATATGCATTTGTGTTCCAATCTCTGCGTATTATAATTCGCTTTTAACACTTTTATATTTACCTTAGGGCTGTACTTTAAACAATGGCTGGAAAGATCCCACGCAACTTTATCGATGATTTATTGGCACGAACCGATATTGTCGACCTGATTGACTCAAAGGTAGGGTTGAAAAAAGCAGGCAAAGACTATCAAGCTTGCTGTCCTTTTCACAATGAAAAATCGCCTTCGTTTACTGTATCGCAAGATAAACAGTTTTATCATTGCTTTGGCTGTGGCGCTAACGGCAATGCTATTTCTTTTGTTATGGAATATGACAAACTTGAGTTTGTTGATGCAATTGAAGAGCTAGCCAGTTTACTTAACCTAGATGTTCCTCGCGAACAAGGAAGTAGTAATGGCCCAGAACGCACCGCAGCACAAAAACGTTCTGACTACGATTTAATGCTCCATGCAGCTCGTTTTTATCAACACCAGTTAAAACATCATAGTAATTCTGAAACAGTAATAGACTATGTAAAAGGTCGCGGCTTAAGCGGCGCAACAGTTAAAAAGTTTATGATGGGCTATGCGCCCAGCGAATGGGAAGGCCTCTGCCAACAGCTTGGACGTAATCAAGAACAAAAAGAGCAATTAGTTGAGCTAAAGCTCGCATCTGAAAAAACGCCAGGTAAGCAATTCGATTTTTTCCGTGATCGTTTAATGTTTCCTATTCGTGATAAACGCGGTCGCGTCATTGCTTTTGGTGGCCGTGTAATGCAAGCAGATCAGGGGCCAAAATATTTAAACTCTCCTGAAACACGAATATTCCACAAAGGCTTTGAACTTTACGGCCTTTATGAAGCAAAACAAGCACATAAAAAACTCGATCATGTACTCATAGTAGAAGGTTATATGGACGTTGTTGCGCTGGCTGAACAAGGCATAGAATACGCAGTTGCCGCACTCGGCACAGCGACAACCAGCGAGCATATGCACACCTTATTCAGAACCACTGACAAAGTTATTTGTTGCTACGACGGTGACCGTGCAGGTAAAGATGCCGCGTGGCGTGCACTGGAAAATGCACTTCCTTACTTAAACGATGGCAAAGCACTGCATTTTGTATTTTTACCCGATGGTGAAGACCCTGATTCACTCGTTCAACAAGAAGGTAAAGAGGCTTTTGAGCAACGCCTTGAAAACGCCGATGACTTCACTAAAGTGCTGTTTAATAAACTAAGTAAAGAGATTGATTTAACGCTTGATTCCGGTAAAGCGAAGCTACTTAGTGCAGCATTGCCATTAATTGAAAAAATCCCAAGTGAGTTCTATCAAGAAAATATCCTAGAGCAGTTAGGCCGATTAATTGGTCGCACCCGTGAGCAACTTAATAATCACTTAAAAACGCCAAAACAACAGCAAGCAATTGAACGCAAATTTAAAATTACCCCCATGCGCCAAGCGATAGGTATTTTAATTCAGCATCCTAATTTGGCGAAAAGCGTGCCCTACTTGCCTGATTTAGCACAAATGAATATTGCAGGAATCGGCTTGTTATTACGCCTACAACATCAAGCGTTACAAAAAGATGGCATTACCACTGCACAAATTCTCGAATCATTTAGAGATACTGATGACTATGAGCCACTAACTAAGTTAGCGACATGGCAACATCAAATAAATGAAGAGCGTTTAGAGACTGTTTTTCAAAATACTTTTAAATTTATTGAAGATCAGTGTTTAAATTATCGACTAGAGACCCTATTAATAAAAGACAAGACACAGGGCTTAAATAGCGATGAACGACTAGAATGTCATTTGCTAATGACAGCGTTAAAAGCAACGAACAGCTAGTCAGATTTGATTTAGGCTGTTATACTGTGCTATTCACTGCGTCACATTATTCTGGTTAGCCTTTGAGCAAACTCCATGATGGCGCCTGTTGTATCAACTTATCAGAGTGGAAGAAACAATCTCTATGGATCCAACTCCTCAGTCACAATTAAAACTTCTGATTCAAAAAGGTAAAGAGCAAGGTTATTTAACTTTTGCAGAAGTTAATGATCACCTTCCACAAGATATTATCGACTCAGATCAAGTAGAAGATATCATTAGCATGATTAATGACATGGGTATCAAGGTTAGCGAAAACGCGCCTGATGCTGATGAATTAATGATGCAAGAAACCACGACAGACGAAGACGCAGCGGAAGCTGCCGCTGCAGCCCTTGCTACTGTAGAAAAAGAAATCGGCCGTACAACAGATCCTGTTCGCATGTACATGCGTGAAATGGGTACTGTTGAACTTCTTACCCGTGAAGGCGAAATTGTTATCGCTAAACGTATTGAAGAAGGCATTAACCAAGTACAGATTTCGGTTGCTGAATACCCAGAAGCGATCACTTACCTACTTGAACAGTGGGATAAGTTTGAAGCAGAAGAGATGCGCCTTAGCGACATTATCTCTGGCTTTTTCGATCCTGATGCAGACGAAGCACCACCAATTGCTGCCACTAACATTGGCTCTGAATTAAGCGAAAAACAGCTTGATGACAGCGACGATGATGATGACAGCGATGATGAAGACGAAGAAGAAGTAGATACAGGTCCAGATCCTGAAGAAGCGCGCATCCATTTCGAAAACTTACGTGATTTATACACTAAAGCACGTGAAACATTCGATAAGAAAGGTCGCTCTCATCCAGAATCACAAGCCGCTATTTTAGAAATTGGTGAGTTGTTCAGAACCTTTAAACTTGTGCCTAAACAATTTGACCGCATGGTTAATAACATGCGTGAAATGATGGACCGAGTTCGCGTTCAAGAACGTCTTATCATGAAGCATGCAGTACAAGTTTCAAAGCTTCCAAAGAAAACCTTTGTTAAGCACTTTGCAAACAACGAAACTGACACAGCATGGCTTGATATTGAAATTGCAGCTAACGAAAAGCATTCAGCTAAACTTGAAGAAGTGAAGCCTGAAATACTTCGTTGTATTAGCAAACTTTCTTCAATGGAAGAAAGCACTGGCTTAAGCATTGAACGTATTAAAGATATAAACCGTCGCATGAGTATTGGTGAAGCGAAAGCGCGCCGTGCTAAAAAAGAGATGGTAGAAGCGAACTTACGTCTGGTAATTTCAATCGCTAAAAAATACACCAACCGTGGTTTACAGTTCTTGGATTTAATTCAAGAAGGTAATATTGGTTTGATGAAAGCGGTTGATAAGTTTGAATACCGTCGTGGTTATAAGTTCTCTACTTATGCCACGTGGTGGATTCGCCAAGCAATTACTCGCTCTATTGCTGACCAAGCAAGAACGATCCGTATTCCAGTACATATGATTGAAACGATCAATAAATTGAACCGTATTTCACGTCAAATGTTACAAGAAATGGGTCGTGAGCCAAATCCAGAAGAATTAGCTGAACGCATGATGATGCCTGAGGATAAAATCCGTAAGGTACTTAAGATTGCAAAAGAGCCAATTTCAATGGAAACACCGATTGGTGATGATGAAGATTCGCACTTAGGCGACTTCATTGAAGATACTACTATTGATTCGCCTATCGATTCGGCAACAATGGAGTCTCTTCGTGGCGCAACTAACGATGTGCTCGCTGGCTTAACTGCCCGTGAAGCGAAAGTACTACGTATGCGTTTTGGTATTGATATGAATACCGACCACACGTTGGAAGAAGTAGGTAAGCAGTTTGATGTAACACGTGAGCGTATTCGTCAAATTGAAGCGAAGGCACTACGTAAATTACGTCACCCTTCTCGCTCTGATTTACTGAAAAGCTTTTTAGACGCTAAATAATCTAGCGTTACATTATGAGTTAACTCAAAAGGCCGCTGTAGCGGCCTTTTTTCTATTTCAAGGAAATAAACATGGCTTGGATCCAAATCCGTATCAATGCCAATGCTGCAACCGCAGATGCAGTTAGTGACTTATTAATGGAAGCTGGTAGTGCTTCTGTTACTTTTATTGATGCTAAAGACACCCCTATTTACGAACCCAAAATTGGCACTGTCGTTTTTTGGGCTGATACCACAGTAATTGGTCTGTTCGAAGCTAATCACGATATGAACGCCGTGGTTGCGTTATTAAAGCGCCATGATGAGCTCAAAGACAATTTAGTTTACAAAATCGAGCAACTCGAAGACAAAGATTGGGAACGTGAGTGGATGGATAACTTCCACCCTATTCAATTTGGCGAAAAACTATGGATTTGCCCTAGCTGGCGCGATATTCCAGACCCTGACGCAGTCAATGTGCTACTTGATCCTGGCCTTGCATTTGGTACTGGCACGCACGCCACCACCGCGCTGTGTTTAAAGTGGCTTGAAAGCCAAGACTTAAGCGGCAAAACGGTAGTCGATTTTGGTTGTGGTTCCGGCATATTAGGCATTGCAGCAATTAAACTAGGTGCAGAGCGCATGATAGGGATAGACATTGATCCGCAAGCGCTAGAAGCAAGCTTAGATAACGCTAACCGTAATGGCGTTGCTGACAAGCTTGAAGTTTACTTACCAGAAAACCAGCCTGAATTTACAGCCGATATTGTTGTGGCAAATATTTTAGCGCAACCTCTGCGTGAGCTTCATAGTGTGATTTTAGGATTATTAAAACCAGGCGGTAAAATTGCCATGTCGGGCATTTTAGAAGAGCAAGCAAAATCGGTTGCCGATATATATGCGCCCTTTATTGAACTTGATGAGATTGCCATTGAAGGCGACTGGACCCGAGTCAGTGGCATTAAAAAAGCATAATAGTGCGTTTTTTCAAAGTTTAGAGTATTAACTCAAAAGTCGTTTCTAGAGCCTGTATTTAACAGGCTTTACTATTTTTTTACATAATAAAAAATAAAGATTTTTTATTATAAAAACAACGACCGTTCAAAATTCACACAAATAAACCGCTTCGTCATACGGTTATCAAATGTCAATACGAAAAGAGCAAAAAAAAGTCACTTTTGTTCAATTTATAGCCTTTGATTTTTGCGCAAAAAGCCGTAAACTTAGCGCCCCTTGAAAAGAGGCCTATTGAATATCGTGCGTATCGGTTCATACCAACTTGAGAATAATGTCATTGTCGCGCCTATGGCGGGCATAACAGACAGACCATTTAGACAGTTATGTCGTCGTTTAGGCGCTGGCCTTGCTGTGTCTGAAATGCTGTCGTCTAATCCGAAGGTTTGGAAAACCGAAAAGTCGATGAACCGAATGGATCATTCTGGTGAGTCGGGTATACGTGCGGTGCAAATTGCAGGAGCAGACCCTGAGCTTATGGCACAGGCCGCACAATTCAATGTTGCAAACGGTGCACAGATCATAGATATCAATATGGGGTGCCCAGCAAAAAAAGTGAACAAGAAACTTGCAGGCTCAGCCTTATTACAGTTTCCAGAACTCGTGGAAGAGATTATTGATGCCGTCGTTAATGCGGTTGATATACCTGTAACACTTAAAATCCGTACTGGATGGGATCAGGACAACCGTAATGGTGTAGAGATTGCAAGAATAGCTGAACGTTATGGCATTGCATCACTGGCTGTACATGGGCGCACGCGCGCATGTATGTACAAAGGTGATGCTGAGTACGCCACAATTAGGGATATAAAACGTTCAGTGTCGATACCTGTGGTTGCTAATGGTGATATTACATCACCTGAAAAAGCAAAGCAGGTTTTGGACTATACGGGTGCAGATGCCATCATGATTGGTCGAGCCGCCCAAGGTCGCCCTTGGATATTTAGGGAGATAGACCACTATTTGCGAACTGGTGAACATATGCAGCCACCTGCTATTGCAGAGGTGCGCAGTATTTTAATGGAGCATTTAACCAACCTCCATATGTTTTACGGTGAGCCAATGGGAGCACGAATCGCTCGCAAACATGTATCTTGGTATTTGCAAACCCATGACAGTGACGGTCAGTTTAGGCGAGTATTTAATGCGCTCGACAATTCCGAGGAACAGGTCGTCGCATTAGAGCAATACTTTAAAACACTAGCAGCTAACTAAGAAAGAAAGAGACTTTATAATGTTCGAACAAAACGTGACTTCTCCATTTATCACAAACCCTCATGTTCAGTCACACGAGAAACCGCAGCCATTGCGTGATGCAGTAAAAAAAGCTGTTCACCACTACTTAAAACAGCTTAACGGTCAAGATGTGCAAGACGTTTACGACCTTGTTCTTTCTGAGCTAGAAGCGCCATTGCTTGAAGAAGTAATGACTTACACACGTGGCAACCAGACTCGTGCGGCAATTTTACTAGGTATCAACCGTGGTACTTTACGTAAAAAGCTTAAAAAATACGGTATGAACTAATACCTAGGGTATTGATGCCGTAATTGCTTTACCGCGCTTACTGATTCAATACACCGAGTGTTTTATAAAACGCTCTTAAAAAGCACCTTAGGGTGCTTTTTTTATATGCAAAATTTATTAACGAAATTGCAAAATGCTCACGCTTTATGGGTCGTTATAAGTCGTTTTTTGAGTCGTAATCAGTTAAAATACGCGCTTCTAAGCTAGCTCATTAACTGAGGAAATCAAACTACAATGGATACACATCGTCCTATACGTCGCGCACTTTTGAGTGTGTCAGACAAAACCGGTATTGTTGAATTTGCCCGTGCACTAGAAGCACAAGGTGTTGAAATACTTTCAACTGGCGGCACATGTAAACTACTTGCTGATAATGCTATTAAAGTGACTGAAGTATCAGATCACACCGGTCACCCTGAGATCATGGATGGTCGCGTAAAAACCCTTCACCCAAAAATTCATGGCGGTATCCTTGCTCGTCGTGGCCAAGATGAAGACGTAATGGCAGAAAACAACATTGCTGCTATCGACATCGTTGTAGTTAACTTATACCCCTTTGCGAACACTGTCGCTCAAGAAAACTGCAGCCTTGAAGATGCTATTGAAAACATCGATATTGGTGGCCCAACCATGGTGCGTGCAGCAGCTAAAAATCACAAAGATGTGACGATTGTTGTTAACGCAAGCGACTACGACCGTGTTATCAGCGAAATGCAAAATAATAACGGCTCAACCACCTACAAAACCCGCTTTGATTTAGCTATTGCCGCCTATGAGCACACAGCGCAATACGACGGTATGATTGCTAACTACTTCGGTAAAATGGTTCCTGATTACACAGAAGAAGCCGCTGAAGATACTAAGTTCCCACGTACTATTAATATGCAATTCACTAAAAAGCAAGATATGCGTTACGGTGAAAATTCGCATCAAGATGCCGCGTTTTATGTTGAAAACGACATCTCTGAAGCGTCAGTGGCGACAGCCACTCAACTGCAAGGTAAAGCATTATCGTTTAACAATATTGCCGATACCGATGCCGCACTTGAGTGTGTTAAAGAATTTGATGTACCGGCGTGTGTTATTGTAAAACATGCTAATCCATGTGGTGTTTCAATTGGCGAAAATATCTTAGAAGCATACGATCGCGCCTTTAAAACTGATCCAACGTCAGCGTTTGGCGGCATCATTGCTTTTAACCAAGAACTTGACGCAAAAACTGCACAAGCGATTGTTGAACGTCAATTTGTTGAAGTTATTATTGCGCCAAGCGTGAGTGCAGAAGCCGCTCAAATAGTATCAGCTAAACAAAACGTACGTTTATTAGAGTGTGGTGAGTTCTCTGCTAAAGGCACAGGCCATGACATTAAACGCGTTAATGGCGGCGTTCTAATTCAAGACCGTGATTTAGGTATGGTAACGCAAGACGACTTAACGGTTGTCTCTAAGCGCCAGCCTTCTGAGCAAGAACTTAAAGACTTACTGTTCTGTTGGAAAGTGGCTAAATTTGTTAAATCAAACGCCATTGTTTATGCCCGCGACGGTATGACTATTGGTGTTGGCGCAGGCCAAATGAGCCGTGTTTACTCAGCTAAAATTGCCGGTATTAAAGCCGCTGATGAAAACCTTGAAGTTAAAGGCTCAGTTATGGCATCAGATGCATTTTTCCCATTCCGTGATGGCATTGATGCTGCAGCCGCAGCAGGTATTACCGCGGTTATTCAACCGGGTGGTTCCATGCGCGATGAAGAAGTAATTGCCGCAGCTGATGAAGCCGGTATGGCAATGGTGTTTACGGGTATGCGCCATTTCCGCCATTAATCGCTTAAAGAGCTAACTGCTTCAGTTAGCTCTTTTTGTTTGCATCAAATTCACGTATTCTGCTTATTCTATAACCATGACTAACAATTATAATGTGAAGGATTAGACGATGAAATTTGCACTAAAATCTCTACTGGTTGCAACGCTGTCATTAAGTTCAACAATGGCATTAGCACACAACCATGGCCACGACTCAGCATTAACAAATGCAGTTAAAGCAAGCGAGCGCAGCAGTGAACGCGACCAATACCGCAATCCTGTAGAAACCCTCGAGTTTTTTGGCTTTAAACCAACAATGACTGTGGTAGAAATTGCGCCTGGCGGTGGTTGGTATAGTGAAATTTTAGCGCCAGCACTAAAAGAGCAAGGCACCTATTATGCCGCGCATTTCCCTGCTGATTCATCGGTAGGTTACTACCAACGTTCTCTTGCTGGTTTTAAAGCTAAAATCGCTGAAGATGCCCGCTTTAGTGACGTTAAACTTACTGAGTTTGCTCCTTCTACTCATTTAGATATTGCACCTGCAAGTAGCGCCGATATGGTACTTACTTTTCGTAATGTCCATAACTGGTTCATGAGTAAAGACAAAGACGCAGCAAGCAATGCATTTAAGTCTTTTTATACAGCACTTAAGCCTGGCGGCACTTTAGGCGTAGTTGAACATCGCCTACCCGAAGAGCAAGCCGATGAAATGCAAAAGTCATCAGGTTATATGAAGCAGAGTGTGGTTATTGCACTTGCTGAACAAGCAGGTTTTGAACTTGAAGCAAAAAGCGATATTAATGCAAACCCTCTTGATACAGCCGATCACCCTAAAGGGGTATGGACCCTTCCACCGAGCCTTAGACTTGGCGAGCAAGATGCCGCTAAATATAAAGCCATAGGTGAAAGCGACCGTATGACGCTGAAATTTAAAAAACCGCTTTAAATAGGATATTCGCCATGAATGTATTAGTCATTGGCAGCGGCGGCCGCGAACACGCACTTGCGTTTAAGGCCGCTCAAAATACAAAAGTAAACACTGTTTATGTTGCTCCAGGTAATGCGGGCACAGCCCTTGAGCCAAAACTTGAGAACGTAGCAATTAACGTTGAAGATCTTGATGGGCTACTTAGCTTTGCACAACAAAATAATGTTGAGCTAACCATTGTTGGTCCAGAAGTGCCGCTAGTATTAGGTGTTGTTGATAAGTTTCGTGAACACGGCTTAGCTATTTTTGGCCCAACAGCAGGTGCAGCCCAGCTTGAAGGGTCTAAATCGTTCACTAAAGACTTTTTAGCACGTCATGCTATCCCAACCGCTGATTACCAAACGTTTGAACAAATCGACCCTGCGCTTGCCTATTTAAAAGAGAAAGGCGCACCGATTGTTATAAAAGCCGATGGTTTAGCGGCCGGTAAAGGCGTGATTGTAGCCATGAACGAGCACGAGGCTGAAGAGGCTATTCGCGATATGCTGGCGGGTAATGCCTTTGGTGAAGCTGGCAGTCGCGTTGTCATCGAAGAGTTTTTAGAAGGTGAAGAAGCGTCGTTTATCGTAATGGTTGATGGTGAAAACGTACTGCCATTTGCAACCAGCCAAGATCATAAACGTGCTTACAATGGCGATGCTGGCCCAAATACTGGCGGTATGGGCGCTTATTCTCCGGCACCGGTAGTGACTGATGAAATTCATCAACGCATTATGAATGAAGTGATTTACCCTACGGTAGAAGGTATGGCTAGCGAAGGCCACCCGTACACTGGCTTTTTATATGCAGGCTTAATGATAGATGACACCGGCACACCAAAAGTAATTGAATATAACTGTCGTTTTGGCGACCCTGAAACACAACCTATGATGCTACGTTTGCAATCAGATTTAGTTGAGCTGATTGAAGCTGCTAACCGTGTAGAGCTTGATAAAACTACCATTGAGTTTGATTCACGCGCTGCTGTAGGTGTTGTTTTAGCTGCCAAAGGCTACCCAGATAGCTACCCGAAAGGCGATGCGATTAGTGGCCTGAAAGTAACTTACCCTGAAGGCGAAAAAGTTTTTCACGCAGGGACTAAGCAAGATGGCGATAACGTAGTAACTGCCGGTGGTAGAGTATTATGTGCAACGGCACTAGGTAATACCGTTACCGAAGCGCAACAACGTGCCTATAAACTGGTTGATGAAATCAGCTGGGACGGCATGGAATACCGTACAGATATAGCCTATCGTGCAATTGCTCGTGAAAAATAATTATTGAGTTTTACTCATTAAACTTTATAAGCGCAGATTATCTGCGCTTTTTACTGCTACACTGTAAAAAAACAATCAGGGCACAGGTTAATATTGGAATTTAAAACCTTGCGCTATCATGCGATAGCGGTCGTAATACTAATTTTTATCTTTTTTATTATCAGCACATTGGCAACAAACTTTGTGATGCCATCTCGCTATACTATAGATAAAATAACTCCTGTTTACCTCGATCATGCATATTACATAGACAAGAGTAAAACACAAAACTTCGCAGAAGTAATGAGTAATAAAGCGCAATTTAAAGAGCAAGAATTTAACGATATTCCTTGGAGTTTTCAACAGCAAAATTATTGGTTACGCCTTGATTTAGAAAACAAAAGCAGCAAAGAAGAAGATGTGGTGGCGCACTTTGATAATCCTATGGTGGATCACCTCACTATATATAGGCTCAATAGTAATAACCAGCTACTCGAAACTTATAAGCTTGGTGATAAAGAGCCGCGCCTTACTTTATTTAAGTACAGCGTTCCCCATATCCGTTTTAAGCTTGATGGCCAATCTAAACAACAATTAGTCATAAAAATAGATACCGTGGGGATTAGTAAAACCCCAATTCACTTATATCGCCATACTGTATTTGTTGACTTAGTGCGCTCTCAAACAGGCATTTGGGGTATTTTTGCTGGCGTACTACTAATGGCTTCGCTGTACAACTTATTGCTCTATTTTGGTATTAAAGAGCGTGTTTACTTGGTTTATATTGGCTACATTATTAGCGCTATTGCATTAATGGGAACCGTGCTCGGATTTGGTTTTTACTTATGGCCGCTTGAATGGCAATTATTTATTCACGAAAAAGTCATTGTGGTCAACTACACCATGGCGATTTTTACCCTCGCCTTTTGTACACTATTTTTGCGTTATCACAAAGACGGCTGCTGGCGTTATAAACTAAGCATCGGCTTATTAAGGCTGATGCTAGTTCTCGGTATATTGAGCTTTTTCATTCCCGAAAACATAGCTGCGCCGATATTTTTTGTAATTCTAGGATCGCAATATATTGTCTGCTTCATTTTAATTTATAACAAATTAAGAAGTGGTTTTCGTTGGGCTAAGTTTTACGTGTTTTCATGGGTGCCACTGATCATTGGCGCAGCCGTTCAACCTCTAGAACTCACTGGTGTTATTTCCTATAGTTTTTCAATACGCCATGCATTTTTAGTTGCCATTTTGTGTGAAATTGTCCTAATGGCAATGGCACTCGCTGATCGGATTCGTTACCAGCGTGAGCAAGTTCTTTATCATGCAACACATACCCAACAAACCAAGCTACTCAATAGCGCCAAGCTAAAGTATGCCTTTATGGCACTCAAGGCGCAGCAGCGCTCTACCACTTTATGTTTAGTGAAAATACGTCATTTTAACTCGCTAAATACCATTATTACCTCTTCGCAAGGGTATGAGCTAATTAAGCATGTTGCTCACGAGCTTGAATGCAAATTAAGCTTTGAACGAGAGTTTTTTCATCTCAACAATGGTATTAATCAGCCAGCTAAAATTGCTGATTTGGGCAGTGGTGTATTTGCCTGCATTTCTACTAAAAAACAGAGTCAGCACACGCTCGAAGAGTTACTAAAACAGATTTTAAATAAATTACCAAAAACGTATCAAATTAAAGGTTTAGATTTACAACTTAATTACAGTGTTGGCATTAGTGGTTATGGTAAACGTGATGACTTTGAGTTTTGGTTAAAACGAGGCTATTTAGCATTACATGACGCTAAACATAGCCAAAGTAAAGTAAGCTCATCACTTACGTATGACAACCTTACCATGGACGTTGCCCTTGCTGCCAAGCTACAACAAGCGATAAGAGAGGATCAGCTGGCACTGTATTATCAACCACAGGTAAGCTTAGAGGAAAACAGTATAAACGGCGCTGAAGCCTTACTACGTTGGCCCGATGCTGACTTTAAAAATATTTCGATAGAAAAGCTAATTATACTCGCCGAACACACTGGTATTATTAATGAATTAACAATTTGGGTTATTGAACAAGCCTGTAAAGACATTGCAAAGCTGGCATCCGATGGCATAAGCAATCATAGTATTAGTATTAATTTAAGTGCAAAAAATCTAGCCATTACTAATTTGACCGAAAAAGTAGAGAATATTTTGATTAAGTATCAGGTTGCTCCTCACTTATTAAAGTTTGAACTGACTGAGTCTGCTTTTGTCGAAAATCAAGATGCATTAGTCACCTTAGTTGATGAGCTTGCTACTTTGGGCGTTAAAGTAGTACTAGACGACTTTGGCACTGGTTATTCATCGCTTAGCTACTTGGTTAACTATCACTTTAGCGAACTTAAAGTAGATAAGTCATTCGTGTTTGATTTAACTGATAACCGTGCGCATCAGGTTATTGTGCAAACAGCCATAGATATGGCACATAATCTGGGCCTAACTATCACGATTGAGGGCGTAGAGACTCAAGAGGTTCATCAGCTACTTACAACAATGAACGCCGACCGTACTCAAGGCTACCTGTATGCCAAAGCACTCTCTTATGATAATTATTTAGACTTCTTAAAAAGCCAATACAGCCTAAAAATGTTAAACTCCCCTTTTTAACATCTTTGGGGCCAAGAAAAGATGCAAGGTACACTGCGTAAATTAAAGTCGAGCTTAACAGAGCCGGTTCAATACCACCTACCTATAGGTGATAAACTGGTTGATTTAAATGCCTTAATTGGCAAACAGCTGACCCTTACTTTTAGTGGCACAATTTTGTGCTCTAACTGTGGTAAAAAAACCAAAAAAAGCTATTCTCAAGGGCACTGCTTTGTGTGTATGCGCAAACTTGCCAGTTGCGATATGTGTATCATGAAACCGGAAACCTGCCATTACGACCAAGGCACCTGTCGCGAGCCAGAGTGGGGCGAAGAAAATTGCATGATCCCGCATTATGTTTACCTAGCAAATACCTCAGGATTAAAAGTAGGTATTACTCGCCATACACAAATTCCTACCCGTTGGATTGACCAAGGGGCAACCCAGGCCTTACCTATTTTTAAAGTGCAGACTCGTTTGCAATCGGGCTTAGTTGAAGTAGCGCTGGCACAGTTTATTGCTGATAAAACCAATTGGCGTAATATGCTTAAAGGGCAAAACGACACGCTTGATTTAAAAGCAGCAGCCGCCGAACTTATTCCACAAATAAGCGAAAAGCTTACAGAGCTGAGTGAGCTGTTTGGCGCAACCGCCATTGAACAACTTGATGAAGACGTAGTAAACCTTGATTTTCCAGTTAGTGAATATCCAACTAAAATTAGCTCATTTAACTTTGATAAAAACCCTGTTGTTAGCGGTATTTTACAAGGTATAAAAGGTCAGTACTTAATTTTTGATAGCGGTGTGATTAATATTCGAAAATTCACCTCTTATGAAGTGAGCGTAGACTCAGAATAACCTTTTGCTGCTTGGTTATAAAATGCTATCCATTGCTGTCGTGTTAATGGATAGCAATAATGGTAACCCTGAATAATATTGCAGCCTATTGTTGCTAAGTGTGTCTCTTGCGAGGCATGCTCAACTCCCTCAGCAACCACATCTAACCCTAAACTTGTCGCCATGGCTATAATAGCCGCTACAATTTGGCTATTGCCGTATTCATCAGGAATTTTAGCAATAAAACTGGCATCAATTTTTAACGTGTTAAAGGGCAGTTTGGTTAAATAGCTTAATGCCGAATACCCCGTGCCAAAATCATCAAGCGCAATATGTACACCTAACGTTTTAAGCTGTTGTAACTGTTCTTTTGCCTGTGAAAAAGAACCTATAAAGCTACTTTCAGTCAGCTCTATTTCAAGTAAACTCCCAGGTAATTGATAGCGAGTAAGCATGACCTTAATGTTATCAGCTAACTTACCTTGGCTTAGGTGGCAAGCAGATACATTAATCGCCAAACGTCCGGGATTCATTCCTTGTGCTTGCCAAAGAGTTAACTCCTTACCGGCTTGGTTAATAACCCATAAATCGAGACGAACAACTAAACCTAACTCTTCAGCAAGCGGAATAAACTGCGCTGGCGAAATAGTGCCTAAATCAGGGTCTTGCCAACGCAGTAGTGCTTCAGCCCCCATAATCCCCCCTGTTTTTAAACACTGTTTAGGCTGAAAATAAAGCTCAAACTCATCATTTTCAAGTGCATGTTGAAAGCGGCTCATCATTGCCAAGCGCTCAAGGGAGCGGGCATTCATTGAGGGTTGAAACAACTGAAACGAATTACGCCCCACATCTTTTGAGCGATACATGGCAATATCAGCATGCTTTAATAATGTTTCACTGTCTAAGCCATCATCTGGATAAACCGCTGCACCTATAGAGGCGGTAACACCCACTTCAAATCCTTCCAATTTAAAGGGGGTATTTAAGTGATTTAAAATACCCTCTGCAAGTCTGATAACAGCTGCTACGCTTTCAACCTCACACAAAACAATAAACTCATCTCCCCCTAATCGTGCCAGTGTATCCCCCTCATTAAGGGTGTTAATAATGCGCTCAGAGACTAATTTTAATAATGTATCACCGGCGTTATGGCCCAAGCTGTCATTTACCTCTTTAAAACGGTCAAGGTCAATAAACATTACCGCTAGCATTTGTTTATCTCTGTGAGCAGAGGCCAGTGCCATAGAGAGCCTATCGTTAAATAAGCGCCGATTAGGTAAACCGGTTAGTTCATCAAAATATGCTAGCTGCACTACTTTTTCTTCTGCACTCTTTCGCTCTGTTATGTCACTAAAAATAGCGGCATAAGTAACATCACTATGACTTGGCTCTTTTATTTCTATAATACTGAGCCACTCAATATAAATATCGCCAGATTTTTTACGGTTATGAATTTCCCCCTGCCATACGCCTGTTTTAGTCAATGAATCCCACATTTTTATATAAAAGTTTTTATCATGACGTCCTGAACTCAACATATTAGGCCGCTTTCCTATCACCTCATATTCTTTGTAGCCGGTTAAATGAGTAAATGCAGGATTTACTTGCATAATCACTCCATTCGAGTCGGTGATCATGATGCCATCCAAAGAGGAGTCGATAATTTTATTGGCTAAAAATAAATTACGCTGTGAGTGCTGCAGTGCAATATCTCGCTGCTGAAGTACCTTTTCAAGCTCACAACAATAAGCGGTTTCAATTTCATTAATTAAGTTTTCAAGTGATAATACGCCGTTAATTTGATTATTTTCGCTCACCACTAAATGCCGAATGCTACTTTCAGACATCAACCTGTAAGCATCAAAAAGGCTGTCTTGTGGGCTTATTTTATACAGAGGACGGCTCGCCAAATCCCAACAAATAAGGTGGTTATGCTGCTCGGTGATCAGTTTGAGTAAATCTCGCTGGGTAATAATGCCATGGATGTTTTCATCTTCATTAAATACTAAAATCACTTTTTCAGCGTATTCGCGCATTAAGTTAACCGCGTCATTAATTGCTAATGAGCTGGGGACTACCCTAATATTTTTATTATATTGCTCGTTTATCGGCCTAAATTGCAGGTAATGCTCTAATCCTTGATTACTCACAATATCAGTAATACTAATCACCCCGCTTGGGTTATCATTCGCATCGGTTACCAGTAAGTGTCTTACGCCATGCTTATTAAACACCATGGCGGTATCGGTTAATAATTGCTGGCTGGGTACACTCAATATCGGGCTCGACATTACCTTTTCAATCATTACTTGTCTAAGTGTCTGATCAGAAAAGTTAAGCGTTAAGCAATCAGTTTCAGTCCACACCCCCACTATTTGCTGCTGATGTTTAACAAAAATAGCGCTAACATTGTGCACACGCATTAGTTTCACCGCTTCAATTAAAGGGGTATCCTTGGTACAGGCGATCACCTTATTGGTAAAAACATCGCATACTTTTTGATAGCGGCTAGTGTGGGGCATTGCTTTTACTTCCAAAATTAAACCAATGCACGATTATAAATTATTCAGTAAATGACAATTTGATTTAGGACAATATATGAGCATCAGTTACCCATTAATTATTATTTATAATAATGAGATTGAGCTATTAGAGCATGCCGATGAGTTACATGATTTTATTTATACTTTGGACGTGAATGAGCAGAAAAACGTGGTTATTTTAGATAAGGTAAGTGGCTATCAAGGTTTAAATGGCGATGCGCATAATGCACTCAGTGCAATACAATTAGCGCAATTGGTAAAGGAATATTTAGTAAAAGAAGGGCAATGTTGCCTCAGTAAAATAGAGCAGCTTACTCCTGAACAGGCATTTAGGTTACTCGCCGAAATCAACTAAGGCTTTAACGTGTGCAATCGCGCTGCGCCCGAGGGCAGACAGTGAGTATCCACCCTCTAGGTAAGAGATAATACCTAAGCAACCATGTTGTTGGCTAAATTGCGCTAACTGCTCAGTAAGCCATATATAATCACTTTCGACAAACTTTAAACTGGCCATATCATCTTCAAGGTGCGCATCAAACCCTGCACTTATAAAAAGTAGCTCAGGCTCAAATTCTGTTAATTTTGGTAGCCACTGCTGCTCATAAAGCGCTTTTAAATCAGTACCATCACTAGCAATAGGCAAAGGTGAATTTACCAACGTGGCGTTATTTTTAATGGCGGTATTTGGATAAAATGGATATTGAAATAACGAGCACAGCAACACATTTTCATCATCCATAAAAATATCTTGCGTGCCATTGCCATGGTGTACATCAAAATCGATAATGGCAATGCGTTTCACCCCTTTGCTTTGCGCATATTTAACCGCAATCGCAAGGTTGTTAAACACACAAAAACCAGAAGAGCTGTCGCGATTAGCGTGATGCCCTGGCGGGCGTACTGAGCAAAACGCGGCATCCAATTTACCCTCTAAAATCTCATCAACAGCGAGTAACCCTGCACCTACTGCACGCTCAATTGCTTTCAATGAATCGGGGCATAACCAGGTATCGCCGTCCAAATCGCTAAGCCCTTCGGTTGGGATCATACTTTCTACATGCTTGATGTGTTGTTCACTATGCGCCAATAAATAGTGCTCACGCGAGGCCTTAGGTGCTTGTCTCTGCTCGATAGCGACATCCAGCCCACTTGCAAGTAGACGGTCGTTTATCGCATCCAAACGCTCAGGGCACTCTGGATGATCGTCAATCATTTTATGTTTACGGCAGTGGGGGTGAGAAATAATCGCAGTGCGCATAGCTAACTCCAAAAATAAGTTGCTTAACGAGTATAACAAAGCCACCTGAGGGTGGCTTTGCGACTTTGGTTGATACTAAACGACTATTTAGCCAAGGTTCTGGTTATTTAGCTTTTAAGTCAAGGTTTCTAAAATCAAAGCTAAAATCGGTCACCTGCGTTGAAACTGCGTTCATTTTCGCTGATTCTACACGGTTATCTGCACTCATAGAAAAACGAATAAAGGCATCTGCCTCTAATAGCTTTTCATCCCATTTAACAATAAAGGTATTACCTGTGTAATGCTCCAACTCACCTTTGAGGCGCTTTGTATGGGTAAAATCAATGCGTAATTTACCATCTAACTCTTCAATTATTACATCGCCATACCAATCATCATTTAATGTACCGGTGTAGTTTATATTAGGCAATTGCGGTTGAATATCTGTTGGCGCTTTTGGAGCGGCGTTAGCATAGGCTTTTTCTTTACCTGCAAAGTGCTTTTTAGCTAAATCTTCAACCCAGTCTTTATCTTCAAGCTCTAGTACATCTTCAAGTACTTCATGAGTCACCGCCGATAATGCAGAAAACGCTTGTTGGTTGCTTAATATCACAATTCCCACATTTTTCTCTGGCAAAAGAGTAACCTGCGATACCATACCTAAAATGCCACCACCATGTGCCAGCTTCTTAACGCCGTGGTAATCCTCTATACTCCAGCCTAATCCATAACCTCTAAATTGCTGATGATACGCTTCATAGGCACTTTTAGATGCCAGTGAGGTAATATGTGGGTGCCACATTTGTGCTTGCTGCTTTTCACTAAATAGCTGCTCGCCATTAGGCATTTTGCCACCAGCAAGTTGAGTACGTAGCCATTGGCTCATATCATTTACGCTTGATGCAATGGCTCCCGCTCCTCGAAAGTCTTCAAGGTAATTAACAAAAAAGGGATGCAATTTACCGTCCATTGGGATGTGCCCAATTGCCCAGTTTTTGTTATTTTTAGCGATACGCGAAAAGCCAGCCCGTGAGTTGCTCATATTGAGCGGCTGTAAAATGTTTTTTTCAATGTAGTCGTTCCAGCTCATCCCCGATATACGGGCAACAACTTCACCAGCGGTAACAAACATTAGATTGTTGTAAGCATATTGGCTACGAAAACTGCTAGCAGGTTTTAAATATTTCAGCCCCGATAAAATATCGGCTACCGATTTATCAGTACTTGGCCAAATCATTAAATCACCTTGACCAAGCCCTAAACCACTGCGATGACTTAGCAAATCGCGAATTCGCATTTCACGAGTAACGTACGGGTCATGCAATCTAAATTCAGGGAGATGATCAATTACGCGATCATCCCAGCTTAATTTTCCTTCATCCACCAGCTTAGCCAGTGCAGCACTGGTAAATGCCTTGGTATTTGAAGCAATGCCAAATAAAGTGTCTTTATTCACCTTGCTATTTGTATTGAGGTTGGCAACACCAAAGCCTTTAGCAAATACTACTTTGTCATTTTCAACAATAGCAACGGCCATTCCGGGTACATCAAAACGTGTCATTGAAGCGTTGATCACCTCTGAAATTTTATCGGTATCAACCGCTGCAGAGCTCGTGAACGTCCAGCCAACCAATAATGCGGCTGTGGCTAATTTTGTTAGTTTCATAGTGTTACCTTAGGTTATTATTTTTGTTTAATCTTGATGAACCGCAAATTCTATGTCGGCGCGCGCTTTATTCGTATCTTGCTTACTCGGGTAAGCTAAAATACGTTGACTATAATGCTCTGGCACACCAGCCTCAAGTGCGCCGCGATATACATGCTGCACGTACCAATCATAAGGTAGCAGTGTGTCGTCATGTGTGTTTGCTATGTAGCAGTGCACATTAATGTCATCGTCATCTAAAAGGCTCACGGTTAAATCAACACAGTCGTAATTAGGGCCTTCAATTTTATCTAGGATCTCTTTTTCGGCCTCATTAAGCTGATACACCACCCCATATACCACGGCGTCGGGTTCATTGGTGGGCACAATAGTGCATTTACCTGAACCATCAGCAAAGGCCATATTAAAGGTTAACTTATAGCCTTTTAAAAGCGCCGTACCCACACGTTTTGCATTAGGCAAACGTGCCAATAAACGATTAGATGACATATTGGAGCCAAACGAAAAATTATATAACGCCATACTATTCCTTAGGGTCTATCAAATAACAACTCGCACAGCCAGTGCGATTAAAATAATGCCAATGCCACGATCGAACCAATAGCCACTTTGTTGAAAAAAGTTTCGCACCCGTGCTTTTGATAACAATAGCGACAAAATAGAAAACCAAGCCCAGGTAGCAAGCGCCATATAAACACCATACCCCACTTGCACTATTACTGGTGTTGTAGGGCTAATCACCAAGGTAAACAAAGACATAAAAAATAGCGTAGCCTTAGGATTTAATGCATTGGTAAAAAAACCACGGCGAAACGCAAGCCATGGTGACTCAGGTACAAGGATGGGTTTTGCAGTCTGTTCTGATGAGGTGTTTGAAGGTTTAGCAGCGCGTAGCGCCTGCACACCTAAATACGCTAAATAAGCACCAGCTATATATTTAAGTGCCATAAACAGCGAAGGCGATTGAGTTAACACCAACGCGACTCCCAACACACAATAAGCTATGTGTAATAAAATAGCTGCGCCTACACCCGCACTGGTCCATAGCGCATTATGCCTGCCGTACTGTACGCTTTGCTTAAGTACCACAGCAAAATCTGGTCCGGGGCTGGCCACTGCAAAAAAGTGAGCAATGGCAATTAATAAAAACTCATCAATATAGATCATGGTTAACTGGCTTGCTCTGGCGAAAAAGCCAACAACAATGGGTTAGCCGATTGATTAACCAACGCTTTTATTTCTTTTTGCGCTTTTTTAAACTGGCCTCGTAAATGCGGCTTTAAATGTTTTTTAGAGTGTTTATCTTGCTTAAAGTAACTTACTAACGCATGCATAAATACAGTATGCGTTTCACTGAGCGTGGCTTCGCGATTGGCATATGGGTTATAACATGAGCCACAACCCCCCTTAAACTGGTACACGGTATTGCTCATCATCACCCCAAAACCTAAAAAACACGCTAGAGCATCCGTTGCTTGAGGTAAGAACTCTTTACCACCTGGGGGTAATACGCCTACATGATGAATTAAAATGGTAGCAAGGGTACCTGCAAAACTAGCCACTAAATCTTGTGGCTGATTAATTTGGTTTGGGTTAAACGACACATTAATTGTATGGCTTGGTGGCACCATTAAATGGCAGTGCTCACCACGTAGATGCTCACTAAATTCAAAATGTGGAAACACCTGAGGTTGTAATTGTTGTGGTGCAACAAGTGTTATCGGCCATTCACTCATACCAGCATAATGTTTAACACGCGCAAACACTTTACTGGCCATTTCTTCAATGCTTGAAACCGAATCAGGAAAAAACTCGACCGTTGGCAAAATAATTTGGCTGTGCTTAGTAAAAAAATTCAGGTCAAAGTTTTCTGCAGCCCAAATAAAGGTATCAACTAGCCACTGTTGTTCTTGTTCTGCCAATAAGGGCTTTGATTTAAATAGGGTTAACATAAACTATTCTTGCCCCTTCGCCCATTGCCATGCTTGTGTATTGTATAAAGGCACCGTAGAAAGCGCGTGATGATGACTGCCCGTAGATTCTTTCGTTGAGTACGATAAATACAATAACGTATGGGTTTTAGCATCATAAATGCGACGAACTTTTAACGACTTAAACAAAATACTCTTAGATGATTTAAACACGACTTCACCCGACTTACTACGGTCAATAGACTGTAATTGGTCTGCGGTAATTGGCCCTGTTTGGCGACAAGCAATCGACATATCTGATGGGTCTGAAAAGTCTAGATTAGCCTCAATGTGACTAATATGACAAGTAACCCCAGTCACTAGCGGGTCTTGCTGTGAGTTAACCACCACATCTTTAGTGGTAAACAGCCCTAAACTCACTGAAGCAACATCATCAGAACACCCTGTAAGCCCTGCTAAACACGCAATTAGACTACCCATTTTGAGATACTTCATAGCAAGTCCTTCGTTCATAATAAAATTAAGTTATGCCTTATACTAAACGCTTTCACTGCGATAAAACAAATTTTATAAGCAATAAAAAAGGCACGCCCGAAGGAGTGCCTTTGCAAACAAATACAGCTAAAAATTATTAAAAGCTATATTGTGCACCTAGATAAACATAACGACCTGCACCGCCGCCGTAACGGCTATAGAAGTTCCCTCGACCACTTGGGTAAAATGCCCCTTTGTCGTCAAATACATTATTAATCCCGCCAAATACACGCAAGTCACTCTTATCAGTCAGTGCCATAGTGTAAGACGCTGATAAACTATGCTTTAAAAATGAGCCATAGTTTTGATATGCCAGTGGCTCAGGGTTAGCAATACAACCAGCATCGCCCGCAGCACAGCGTTCATCATTTGCAGCAACATACTCAAGGTAGTCTTTCTCATCTTCTTGGCTTGCTTTAAATGCGCCTACGTAATTCGTACGCCAGCGGATACGTAAGTCATCCATTTTCCATACAATCGACATAGCGGCTTTATCTTTTGAACGGCCATAACCTGCATACTGTGAAGTAACACTGTTACCATCTAACCCTTCATAGGTTTGTGAGTTTTCAATAATGTGATTGTAATCAAGCTTAAATGACAGGTTACCATAGCTGCCTATGTCATATTTGTAAGTTGCAACTACATCGTAACCGCGCGCTGTTAACTCATCTAAGTTATATTCACGCTGTAGTATTTTTACAATGTTACCTTCGTCGTTACGGGTAATATCGTTACAATATTCGTTATCACTACCCCACGCAGCCTCTGAGTCATAACATTCACGCATGATGTTTTCGTTACTTATTTCATCAATCGCATCAACAATGGCAATATCGTAGTAATCCACCGCTAAGTTAAAGCCATCTAAAAAGTCAGGAGAAACAGTTATACCAAAAGTATAGGTATCCGCTGTTTCTTCTTTTAAGTTTGGATTACCCGTATTTGGTGAATAGTTATTGTCTTCACTTTCAAATTCAAAATTAGGATCATCAGCCAGCTTTTGTGCCAAGGTTGGCTCTAAACGGCAGTTATCGTGCCCTGGGTTTGTTGATGTTGCAGTTAAGCCATCACAAATATCATCAAATGAATCAAAATCGCCGCGAGGGGGCGATAATAGCTCAGTAATAGTTGGGGCACGCTGTGCACGCGCATAGTTAGCACGTAGCATGTACCCGTCAATTGGCTGCCACAATAATCCTAACTTATAACTGGCTACGGTACTGATATTATCAATACTGTAATTTGCTAATCGTAGCGACGTTTCTGCCGACAAACTTTTAGCAAATGGCGCATCTTTTAGCAGTGGCACTGCAAGCTCTGCAAACGCCTCATACACTTCTACTTCACCATAAAAAGAAGGCACAACGTTAAACGTAATACCGCCCGCTTTCATATCATCACTGGTATCTAAGCTTTGCGAGTCTTTACGATACTCTGCACCAAATACTGCAGACACATTACCTGCTGGCAATTCATATAAGTCACCGGTGATATAACCCATTACCGTGTACTGTTGAATCTCAGTATCAATAATTGGATTTGTACGGATCCAGTCTGCCATGTCAGGGGTAATAGACCCTTCACCAAATAAATTAAGCGGGACACATCCTTGCGCTCGCGCTTCGGCGTCTTTACATTGAATAGTGCCATCGGCTAATTCTTCAGCTTGCAGAGCTTGGTTGACACGTACCGTGTTTAGCTCGTTACTGCGGATTTGATGCTGTTTAAATTGACCATATCCGGCAGAAATATCCCAATCCCATGTATCATCAAACATCATACCTTGCAGGCCAGCCCAGGTACGAATAGTCGTACGGTTGTTATCGGTGCTGATATTACCTACTTCACCAAAACGACGATCCCAATAAATACGGTCTTTGTATGGGTTACTGTCAATAATTTCTTGTGGCACATATGGGTTATCAATAGGAATATAACCTGGCGCAATATCATCGATAGGATCCCCTGTCACTGGGTCGTAGCGAGGTACGTAAGCCCCTTCGTATTCATCTTCTGGTGACTTATCGTTGAACGAGCCACTCTTACTGTATTGAATTTGGAAATAACTCATGATGTCGTCTGTTACATCATAATCGACTTTTATTGCAGTCGAAAAGTTATCACTCGGCACATCAAGCATGACGTATTGCTGTGAATTAATACCATAAATTTCTTCATTGCCTTTCCAATCATCACGTAGCGTTTGACCGTCGTACCAAAACTGAGTGTCGTTATTATTATTCTCTAAAAATACACCACCTAAGGTACCATCGCTTTTGCTTGCCCAATCAGCTTGTGTAATACCACTCATACACTGATAGCCATCAGCAGTGTACATTTGATTACACATAAGCTCATCATCATAACGATGCGCTGCTTCAATTTGCGCTCGGTCGCGATCGTAAAAGGTCATACCAAAATCACGATCCCAGTTTGAGCTGACAAACACGTAACCGCGATCATCAGCAAATGACGTTCCGTAGTTTAAATCAAGCGTAAATTCGCGACCGCCACCATCTGTTGTTTCACCGCCACGGGCTTGAAATTCAAAACCTTCTTTTTTTGACTGGGTAATAATATTAACAACACCGGCTACCGCATCGGCACCATAAGTGGCCGACGCACCACCACTAATAATTTCAACGCGTTCTACCATACCACTTGGAATGGTATTTAAACTGACATAATTACCGCCGTAACTATTAGAGACAACACGGCGGCCATCAATCAATGTCAACGTTCTATTAGCGCCTAAGTCACGAAGCTGGACTGTTGATAAACCAGTACCCGAAATGCTTGATTGGCTGGTTGTGTTGCCAATACTTTGGCTCAGTGCAGGCATATTATCGATTAATACATCTGAAAGATTGCCTAAGCCTGTATCCTGAATTGATGCTCTGTCCATGGTAACCAGCGGAGTTGCGACCGAAAAACTATCACGCTTTAAACGCGAGCCTGTTACTGTTATTTTCTCTGGTACTTCTTGTACCACTTCTTCGCTTGCCTTAGCAGTTGATTGACGATCAACTGCCTCGTCATTTGCTATTACATGCCCAGATAGACTCGCTGTTATAGCCAAAGCTAAAGCGCATTTTTTGGTTGATATTTTACTCACAGACTTCCCTCATTTTTTATTATCCCATTAGTAGCTTTTTTATTAACTTTTTAGTTATTAAATCTGTTTTGTACTAATTGGTTTGTTTTACTAATAACAGGTTGTAAGTAATCGTGAATAAAAGCACAATGAGAGGTGTCTCGTTTATATCCCTATTTTACATCTATTTAATATCTATTTATTTATAATCATGGACTTATATTTATTGTGTTAGAATGTTGTAAAATTGAATGTTAACTAATTATCGTGTTACTTTGCATTAAACAACACGTACAAACATCGCTAATAACTCATACTAGGAAGAGGTTTAAATACACATACTATGAATACTCAACAGCCTTTTTCAATTGGAAGTTGCCAAATATCGGCGTTTGAAAATAAGCTGTTTTGTGCTGATAAAGCCTGTATTTTACAACCTAAATTTATAGAGCTGCTGACCTACTTAGTAGCGTGTTATCCAAGTGCGGTGAGTCGGGAACAACTAATCGAAAACGTATGGGATGGTAATCAATATGTGGGTGAGAAAGCACTCACTAATGCCATATGGCACCTTCGTAAAAGCTTTAAAGAGCTTGACCCCGACAACACCTACATAGAAACACTGCGTAAAACAGGTTATCGCTTAGTGCAAAAGCCAATAATGCCAAACGTGCAGAACAGTATTAATACATCCTCTACTCGTCCTAAATATATTTTTGCTGTAGCCATGGCTATCGTGGTCTTGTTATTCGCTGGAGTCTGGGGTTACAACGCTTTTAGCGATGAAAATAAGCCACTTGCGCTATCGCAACAAGCAGAGCGCTTATACGATCATGTTGAAACCATTACTACCAGCCCAGGACGAGAGCTATTCCCCGCTATATCCAGCGACAGTCACTTTTTAGCATATTCTTGGCGCCGCCCTGGTCATAAAGCAAATTTATACTTACGTGATTTACATTTACCCGAACAAGCTGCAATAGCACTTACCGACACCCCATTCATTGAAGGTCGAGCGGTATTTAGCTCTGACTTAACCTTTGTTTATTATTATCGCCGTATATCTGGTCAAGGCTGTGAGGTTATTCAGCAAAATATTGCCTCGGGAAATACCACTATTTTAGGGAAGTGTGGTAACAAAGCGAGTACCGATATAGACATAAATGCCCTAGGTACTAAACTGGTTTATATTAGTGAAGATGATGAAAATAATCTGACTCAACTTAACCTTGTTGATTTAACCTCATCGCCATACACAATTACTCAAATACCTTGTATTTCAGCATGCCAATATAGCGATGAGTCGGTTGTGTTCTCCCCAGATGCAACTCAACTTGTAGTATC
Source organism: Pseudoalteromonas sp. 3J6 (assembly GCF_903995135.1). Classification (GTDB taxonomy): domain Bacteria; phylum Pseudomonadota; class Gammaproteobacteria; order Enterobacterales; family Alteromonadaceae; genus Pseudoalteromonas. The sequence continues at coordinate 4,012,957 of NZ_LR877185.1, forward strand.
TCGTAACTTACCAACGGGGTTTGAAGAATTATTTTTAATCGATATAAAAACAGGCAATGCAAAGCAGTTAACTACTGGGTTTATTGATATGAGAGGCGTTGATTGGCACCCCTCTAAGACGCAACTCGTTTTTTCTGGTGTGAAAAAAGGTAAACGCCAAGGGTACTTTTACAACCTTAAAACACAACAAATGATCAATGCCCGCATAGATGGCTTAAGCTATCCAGAATTTGCCAGTGATGGCAGTTTGTATTTTCATCAGTGGAATATAGACTCGGCTTTAATGCGTTTAGAGGTTAATAATGCGGTTGCAAGCTCTCCTTTCCCAGTGTTATCGAGCCATTTTAGTACCCGCTTTCCTAATTACAATAAAGCCAGAAACAAACTCGCGTTTGTCTCTAATGAATCGGGCTCAATGGAATTGTGGACCGCAAATAAAGACGGTACGTCTCGAAAGCAGCTCACTAATCTCAATGCCAATATTTACCACCCAGTATGGTCGCCTGATGGTGATTATATTGCTTTTGTTGCCTCGCACCCTAGTGGTCATGCGTTATACCTGTATGACTTTAATAAACAAACCAGTGAATTATTACCTACGGGCTTTAGCGATCATGGTAAACCGAGCTGGGCTGCAGACAGTAAAAGCGTATTAGTCTCTGATGATCAGCACGTGTATCGCTTCGATTTAAATGGTAATAAACTCGAACAAGCCATAGATTCACCAACATTATATGCTTATGAAAACAAGCAAGGCGCTTTAGTTTTTGCCAACCAAGCAACTAATCAATTATGGATAAAAGCTCCTGATAGCCAAACTGAGCAACCACTGGTTAGCGAAATTAATTTATCTAATCATAATTCGTGGTACTTTTTTGAAGGCGACACCTTAGCGACATCGCGTATTTACTATTTTAATGTAAAACAAGGTGATTACCGATTAAGTTATTACGACTTCTCAACCAAAAGCCATCATGACGTTATACGCCTTCCCGAACGCGCATTTAGTCGTACCTCTGGCTTAACCTATATTTCAAATACCAACTGGCTGGTATACTCTTCGTATAAGTCACCACAAATTGACATAAAACGTATCAACCAAAAATATTTGCCCTAAAAGCAACAGCCTGAACTATGCTAAGCCAAATTTTTAAAAATTAAGCTCTATAGGGTTAGCGTGTACAAACCCGTTTGGTATAATTAAACAAACCAATCTAAAGAGGATACGCTAAATGCCACACATTATTATTGAACACTCAGAAGATCTGCCTTTATTACCTCAGGTTCTAGTGGAAAAAATCCACACAACAACATTTGAAAGTGGCTTATTTGATTTAGAAACAATAAAAACTCGTGCTATTGCGTATCAACATTACCAATTAGGTGTGGGTAAAGAAGGGTTTATTCATATTGCTGTACATATTATGGCTGGGCGCTCTATTGAGCAAAAGCAAAAGCTAAGTGAGCAGTTACTAGCGTGCCTACAAACATATTGTAGAGCTTCTGATAGCTTAAGCGTTAATATTTACGAAATGAATCACGAGATTTATCGTAAAAATTAACCGCTGTTAAAACATCATAGTTATAGGCAAGTGCTCTATAACTATGATGGTATCCCCGCTCTGCTAATTTTTATAAAACCGCGGTTAAAGCGTAAACTTACCTAGTAAATCCCTTAAAATATTCGACTCTTTATTTAAGCCACTACAAAGCTGCTCTGACTTTTTCATATTTTCTTTGGTTTGCTCTGCCGAGTCGGAAATCATCACAATATTTTGGCTAATTTCTGAGGTTGCTAACGTTTGCTCTCTCGTTGCGGTAGCCACTGAGTTATTTAACTCGCTTAACAGTACAATTTCCTGTGAAATACCATTTAATGTATGGCCTGTTTCTTTTAATCGCTCGGCATTTTCTAAGGTGTTTTTGCTACCCAATTCAATCGCAGTTACCGTGCTTGAAGCTTTAGCATTTAACGAAGCAATCATCTCATTAATTTGCTCTGTAGACTCCGCAGTACGCTGTGCAAGCGTTCTCACTTCATCAGCAACTACTGCAAAGCCACGCCCTTGCTCTCCAGCTCTCGCCGCTTCAATTGCCGCATTTAACGCCAATAAGTTAGTTTGCTCAGAAATCCCTTTAATGACATCCAATACATGAGAAATTGATTTAATCTCTGTCGAGAGCTCTAACACCGAAGCCACAGAATTGGCCATCGATGCTTCCAGCTGCTCCATTTGTTTAATTGTGCTTTGCACAAAATCAACGCCTTTATGTGTAGTCTCTTCGGTTTTAGTAGCAATATCTGCCGCATTGCTGGCACTGCCAGAAATATCTTGAACCGTAACTTCCATCTCATTAACCGCTGCCGCCACCGTTTGTGTACTCGATGACTGTACCTCAGCTAAATTAGCCGCTCCTTGTACTTGCTCAAGTACATCTTGGGAAATACCTTTAACATGAATTGCCGACTCAGAAACCTGTTTAAACATATAATGTAACTGCTCTAAAAACAGATTAAACTTAATCGCTAAATCGGAAATTTCATTATTATCGTCAGTAGGAAGTCGCGCCGTTAAATCGCCATCTTTTTCTGTTAACGCATTCACTGCTGCAGTAATGCTTTCGATTGGCCTAAATATTTGCCCTACCAACACGCGTGCTAACGCTAAACCTACAAGCGCAATAATTACACCAAAAATGATATTAGTACTAATAGCGCTATTAATTGGGCCATATAATTGCTCTTGGGGAATTTCAGCGACTAAGTGCCAGCCTAATGAGTTTACTGGCGTACTTGAAACAACATAGTCATCACCATCAATTACTTTACTTTGAATTGCCCCATTTTTAATCGGCGCCAAGTCAACTGATTGCCCTATTTTAGTTTTATCACCATGCAGCATAATCTCGCCACTACCAGAGACCAAATAAACAATGCCGCCCTCACCTATTCTATATTCACTTATGAGATCCACCATAGAATCGAGCGAACGGCCTATTCCGGCAATTCCTTGTCGTTGCCCATCAAACTCAATGGCATAATTAATAAATACCATTACCTCAGAGCTGCCTTTATCTATGTCGAGCGCAACTTCAAATGGCCTATCCGATGCTAAAAAAACATCAAACCAAGTATCACTGCTGTCTATTTGTCTGGAAATACCCTCATCGGTGTAATAGTTGCGGGAGTTTTTAGAAATAATATATGCGTTACTGGCTTGGTTTTTATTTTTTATATGTTTGAGGTAATCAATAAATTTACCGCGGCTTTGTGCATCTTCATTATTATTCATCCATTGTTGAACAAATAAGTTTTGCGCTATTTCCTTGCCTACAATAATGGGTGTAGAAAGCTCCAATTCAATTTGGCTTTTCACTTCACTAAGCGCAGTAGGTAAATCTACTTTGGCTAGCTTTTCTTCTGTATTTGAGCGAATACTATTGGAAAATATTAGAGTAGATATTGCTAAAGGAGCAACAACAGCCAAAATAAGACTGAGGTATACTTTTCGTTTTAATAACATAGAGCACCTAAGAAGTAACTAAGCGATATTTTATATACTGCACACAATTAACAGTAGCGATATTAGAGGTTTCTAATTAAAGATTTTTATAATAAAACCCCATAACACTTTAATAGTAGATTCAACTGTGTTTATTGCAATGTATTCTATAGAATTAATAAAAAAATCAGTGTACTGGTAAATACGATAGAAATAATAAAAATGAATTTTATAAACTAGGAAAATGAGTTTCTATTTACTTGGAAAGCTTTGAAAAGTGGTGGCCCCTCCCAGACTCGAACTGGGGACCTAACGATTATGAGTCGTGTGCTCTAACCAACTGAGCTAAGGGGCCATTTTTGTATAACTGTAAGCAGTTAATTTTTGAAGCGTTTAGCCACAGAGCGACTAAAGCGGGTTGCAGTATAAAAAGTTTTTAGGGGCTTGTCACTAGCAAAAAGCTTTATTTTAACAATCAAGGGGCTAACTGCTCAAATAGTAGGCTTTTAGATTTATTGATGGTGACTTCGAGGAAACGAACTCATTAAATAATAGTAGTCTGAGTAACTAATACACATACCTTACGATGGCAATTAGCAACTCAGTATTAAATGTATTACTGCGATATGGCGTTATTTTTTGGCGATAATATAAATCGCATGAATTAGTCCTGGGAAATAGCCGAGCAAGGTTAGCAAAATATTTAACCAAAAGTGCATCCCTAACCCCACCTGTAAAAATACACCCAGTGGTGGTAATAAAATAGAAAAAATAATTCTGATGATATCCATAATTTAATCCTTATAATGTTAGCAAAGCAAAAAGCCCAGCAGGGCTGGGCTTTTAGTATAGTGTATTATTCTGCAATAACAGTTAATTCATCAACTACTTCGCGAACATCTTCTGCGTTTTTAGCAATTTCCATCGCTAATTGCTTTTCAGCATCAGACTCAACTGAACCTTTAAGAGTTACTACACCATTATCGGTATCAACATCAATGTCTGTACCACCTACTTCAGAATCAAATAAGTAACGCGTTGTGATAACTGTTGTGATTTTGGCATCGGTCAAATCACTTTCCGTGTCGTTACCCATCATTTTAGAATCATGCTTCTTCATGTCGGTGTTTTTTACCACAGTTAGACTGTTTTCAACGTCAGTTACACCATCTAGGCTTAGCACGAGTTCTTCAGCAAGCTCTTTATCTACGTCGCTGTTTACTTTACCTGTTAGCATTACCTTGCCGTTTTTTACGTCCGTGTTGATATCAAAGTTGTTTAGATTGGTGTTCATCAGCAGTACTGTTTCTGCCTTTCCATCAATCCAAGCATCTTTGCTTTCGTTTTCCCAACTGCTTGCTTGAGCGCCCATTGCGGTTGTTCCTAATACTAGGGCTGCAATCATAGACTTATTAAATGTTTTCATAATCGTTCTCCATTTGATTAAAGACACTTTAACTAATGCGAACATCGGGCCAATGTTTTTTACGCATTAATTTCAATGACTTAGCCAAAATAAGCCAATACTGACTTAAACCTACAAAGTAAACATTTACAGACCATTGCGTAAAACTTTCTCGAATAGCGAAACTTACTAAATAATTGTATATTTGGTTAATCTGTCGTTAATATAATAAAAAACGAAGAAACAAAAAACATAAAGCACTGATTTTAAATAAATTAATATTTGGTATAAGGCTTGCTCTGAAATAGCCAGCAACCTTAAAAGGATAATTTAAATGTCTGTTAAAATTGAAGACCGCCCTATCGAGCAAGTTCGTGAGCAAGTAATTGATCAACTCATTTATAATTACAGCCATGGTGTCATTTCTGTAGAAGCATTTGAAAGGCGCTTAGACGATGCAATGGCAGCGAGTAACAATAACGCGCTTATGGCCCTTGTTGAAGATTTAACCTTAAATACTGATCAGCAATATAAGGCGCAAAAGCACTCGCAGTTTTCACCTAACTATGGTGCGCAGCATAAGGGGAGTGAAGAGCCACTCACATTAAGAAGCATTCTTGGCTCAAGTGAACGAAGCGGCCAATGGGTCGCTCCTCAAAAAATTTATATAGAAAACTACATGGGGTCAATCAATCTTGATTTTACGGATGCTATTTTTACCCACCAACATGTCACTATTCACGTTAATTGTTACCTCGGCAGCGAAGAAATATATGTACCTGAGCACGTTAATGTAGTTTCTAAAATGTTTTGTATTTTAGGCAGTTTTGAAAATAAAACAGTTTCACTCAATAAACGCCAAGGGCCAACGATTCAAATTGAAGGAAAAACTGTTTTAGGCTCTGTGGAAGTTAAAGTTAAACGCACTATTAAAGAAAAATTTATTAGCTTTGCAAATGATCTGAAAACTCAACTTGGCATGAATGGTAAACATTATTAAATATGCTAAACATTTAATGAAGCCAAAATTGTTGGCTTCATTCATATTATAAGTCGTTATTTCGCTCACTAGGTACATCACTCATGTACTCTACAAACTCAACCTCAAACCCTGCGGGATCAATATAATAAATGTTCTTTCTAAATGGATTTACAGCGCCTTGCTTACTTATTTCAAAGCCCGCATGCTTTAGGCGCGCTATTACTGCATTTAAGTTATTGGTTATATAAGCAAAGTGTGCCAAACCAATTTGATGCCCTGATAAGTCACGGTTTTTCCCTTCACCGTGATCACTTATAGCAATATATTGATCGTTATCACCAAAATGTACCCAGCGCCTTGCTTTACCATACCAGGTTCCTTCTCCCTCACTTCTAATTGACCAATAGGGAAACGCTGCTTGGTAAAACTTAAGCATGGCGTTTATATCACTGACAACTAAATTTACGTGTTCTAATTTCATAATTTTCTTCCTGTTAATTGAATATAGAACATCATAAAACCTCAAGCTCACTTTAGGTAAAGCGCTAATTTACAAATTTATTGCTTGTTTTTATTTCAATAAATATATCGAAAGATCATACTTGTACAAAAAACACTCATAAGTATTTAGGCTTTATGGTTTACTTTATGGCAAAAACCGCTAAAATACGCCGGCTTAAATATATAAACGTTCTTTTACAACCCAAAGGTAATACCATGCATCCAATGTTAAACATTGCGGTTCGCGCTGCGCGTAACGCAGGCAAACTTATTCTTCGTGCAAGTGAAGACTTATCAAAAGTTGAAGTGCAACAAAAAGGCACCAATGATTTAGTTACTAACATTGATAAAGAAGCCGAAGCCGTAATTCGTGACACTATTTTACGTTCTTACCCTGATCACTGCATAGTTGGTGAAGAGTTAGGCGAACACAAAGGTAAGGATGCTGATTACCAATGGATTGTTGACCCACTTGATGGCACAACTAACTTCATCAAGGGTATCCCTCATTTCGCAGTATCTATTGCACTTAAAGTTAAAGGTCGTTTAGACCAAGCCGTAATTTACGATCCAATTCGTGGCGAGCTTTTCACTGCTTCTCGCGGTCAAGGCGCACAGTTAAACAGCAAACGTTTACGTGTATCTAAAACGGTTGAACTTGCTGGTTCTGTTCTTGCTACAGGCTTTCCTTTCAAACAAAAGCATCACTTAGATGCATACTCTGAAGCGTTTAAAGCGTTATTTGTTCACACGGCTGATATTCGTCGTGCAGGCTCTGCTTCGCTAGATATGGCGTATGTTGCAGCGGGTCGTGTTGATGGCTTCTTTGAAATTGGTTTAAAACCTTGGGATACAGCAGCAGGCGAGCTATTAGTTAAAGAAGCTGGCGGCATGATTGTTGATTTTGCTGGCGGTAATAACTACAACGTGAGCGGTAACGTAATCTGTGGTGCACCTAAGCTAACACAGGCGATTGTTCGCGAAATGCGCCCAGTATTATCTGAGTCGTTATTACGTTAATCGTAATTACGTACTAAAAAAAGGAGCCTAGGCTCCTTTTTTGCTTTTTGTTAGCCACTTTTTTTACTATTGGATAAACGTACAATAGCGGGAGCAGGCCTTCTTCGATTACATATAAATAAGTAGCTGTGACGATAACGTTTTGCTTCTTTTTTAGCATCTGTCGCTAATGCCGCTACTTGATGACTATTTTTACACTGCTGCAGATCAGGTTCAACTAAACCTATCGATAATGTAAGTAAAGGTACAAACTGCTTTTCGCCCTCTCGATTAGTTGCCCAATACCCTTTTCCAGCAATATGCTCTGGCGTAAAAAACACGCGTGACTGTAGTTCAAATTGCGAGATAATAGTATTACAAATCTCCACCGCATCTTTCTTTTCAAACACCACCATAAAGTCATCGCCGCCAATATGCCCGACAAAATTAGCGCTGTGCGCACACGCTTTTACAGTAACATCGGCCAGAAGTTTTATTACGCTATCCCCACTGGCATAGCCATACAAATCGTTAAATTGTTTAAAGTGATTTAAATCGATGTAGGCTAGTGAAAATGGCTGTTTATGTTGCAGACGCTGCTCTATTACCTCACTAATTGCCACATTACCCGGTAACATGGTCAAAGGGTTAGCATGTTGAGCATGGCGGATTTTTTCTGCTGTAATGTGCTTTAGTATGTCTCTGAGCGGTGCCAAGCCTAAATATTTATTGTTGCAGGTGATAACAATATGGCGACGAATATCAAAGTCTTGCTCTGTTATTTGCTGGGAGACAATATCAAGCATTTGATTTTCATCAACCACCAAAGGTTGTTTATCCATTAACTCAGTGACTTCACATTTATCATAAAGTGCATGCCCATAAGGCGCGGCAAACACTTCTGTTAGCTGATCTTTGTGTAACAGCCCTATTGGCTGCTGACTGCTATTTAATACCGGTAAGCTGATTATGCTTTTGTCTTGCTCAAAAAGTGCATGAGCTTCTTTACAACGCGTATGACTGCTAATAGCAGGCTGAGCAACAGCAAGCACACCTATTGCCATTGATTGTTCAAACTTTGAGGCGGCTTGGGTCGAAGTGAGCGATTGTAACTGTTTACAGTTGTAGTCATAACTTGGCTGTTGACTCGGTCTTTCTAACAAGAACCCCTGAACATGACTTATGCCTATACTTTTAACTAAATCTAACTCTTCGGAACGTTCGATTCCCTCTGCAATCACCGCTGTATTTGTTGCCCGTGCTAACACCATAATTGATTTTAGAAATTCTTTTTTAACTTCGCTTTGATCGCAATGATCAATAAAGTAACGATCAATTTTTACAATATCTGGGCATAACTGCGACCATTGCTTTAGTCCTGAATAACCTGCACCGAGATCGTCAATAGCAATAGTAAAGCCCAGCTCTCGATAATGCGCGATGGTTTTTAACAGTAAAAAACCATCATCTACCTTTTCTTGTTCAGTTACTTCAATCACCACACGATTGGCAGCAAGACCAAACTGTTCAATTAAATGTAAGGTTTCGCCTTTAGGGTGGCTCGGATCGAGTAGAATTTTTGGGCTGACATTTAAAAATAACTTCCCTTGCAGACTGAGTTTTACAAAATTTTCAATGGCGCGAGAACGGCATAAAAGCTCAAGCTCTGAAATCAATTGGTATTTATGAGCCGCTTCGAATAGCTTATTTGGCATGGCTAATGGACCATTTTTAGGGCCACGGCTAAGCGCTTCATACCCAATAATAGATTGCTTAGCTATATCGAAAATAGGTTGGAACAAGGTTGTTATTGCTCCTTGTTGTAAAATTGATTCTAAGACTTGTCGTTGCTCAGTCACTACTAGCTCAAATAAAAATTTAATAAGAGCAATAAAATACCAACTGAGTATGACTATTATGTGACTTATCTAGGAGGCAATAAAAAACCGCTCACTAGGAGCGGTTTTGTTTTAAAAATAGTTTAATCGCAATTAAGGCATTGGATCTAAATCAGCGCCTTCTTTTTCAATCACTTCTGGTATTAAATCTTCTTTACTTACGCCCATGGCAATAGCCACCGAGCTGGCAACGTAAACTGAAGAGTAAGTACCAATAAACACACCAAATAGTAGTGCAGTAGCAAAGCCATGAATGGTTTGACCGCCCCATACAAATAACGCAATCAGTACTAAAATAGTAGTGATTGAGGTTACTAAGGTACGGTTAAGTGTTTGCGTAAGCGAGATATCAATAATTTCAATCGTGTCGTCAATGCGCACTTTGCGGAAGTTTTCACGAATACGGTCTGATACAACAATGGTATCGTTTAGTGAGTAACCTATCACGGCAAGTATTGCTGCCAAAATAGTTAAGTCAAACTCTAAACCAAGCACCGAGAATAAACCAATCGTAATGATTACATCGTGTAAAAGCGCGCCAACTGCGCCCACAGCAAAACGCCATTCAAAGCGAAACGCCACATAAATTAAGATACAAATAAGTGCAGTTAACATGGCAAGGCCACCCTGCTCTTTTAAGTCTTCACCTACGCTTGGGCCTACAAACTCAATGCGGCGCATTACTACGCTATCATCAGCTTGTTTAAGGGCAGCAATTACTTGGTTACCAATTACCTCTGCTTTTACATCATCACCGCGAGGGGCTAAACGGACCAGTATTTCTTGGCTTGAGCCAAAAAGCTGTACCGATGCATCAGCAAAGTCGTTTTCAGCCAGTACATTACGTACTTTTTTCAGATCGGCAGGTTGCGAAAAACCCACCTCAACTGCTGTACCGCCGGTAAAATCTAAACCGAAATTTAAGCCTTTAACAAAAAGTGACGCCAGCGACGCTATAATTAATAACGTAGAAAAGCCCATTGCCACTTTTCGAAGAGACATGAAACGAAGGGTTTTACCGCCCAATCTTAAAATTTGCATGTCTGCTCCTTAAATTGAAAGTTTATCAACACGTTTACCACCAATAAATAGGTTGATAACCGCACGGGTACCTATAATTGCTGTAAACATAGAGGTTAAAATACCAATTGCTAGGGTTACCGCAAAACCAGCAACAGGACCGGTACCAACAGCAAACAAGATAATCGCCGCAATTAATGTGGTGATATTGGCATCAAAAATAGTACTAAAGGCGCTATCATAACCAAAATGAACCGCTTGTTGAGGGCTGCGGCCATCGGCTAGCTCTTCACGAATACGTTCAAATATAAGTACGTTCGCATCAACTGCCATACCAACAGTCAGTACGATACCAGCTATACCCGGTAAGGTAAGCGTTGCACCTGGAATTAACGACATAACACCAATAATAAGTACTAAGTTGGCAGCCAGTGCAATATTCGCAACAAGGCCAAAACCTTTGTAGTAAATAAGCATAAAGGCCAGTACAAACGCAAAGCCAAGGGCTACAGCAGTCATACCTGCTTCAATGTTTTCTTGACCTAGGCTTGGCCCAACCGTACGTTCTTCTACAATTTGAATAGGCGCAACCAGTGCACCCGCACGCAGTAGTAAACTTAAGTTATGTGCTTCAGCAGGGTTATCAATACCGGTAATGCGGAATGAACGGTCAAGACGCGCTTGAATGGTTGCTACGTTAATAACTTCTTCCACTTTAATTGGCGGAAGTGCTTTACCGTCACTGTCTTTTTTACCTGATGGCTTGTATTCAATAAACACGGTAGCCATACGTTTACCGATAGCACGCTTGGTAAAGGCATTCATTTTTGCCCCACCTTTACTATCGAGTTTAATGCTTACTTGTGGACGCTGGTACTCATCTGCACCTGACTGCGCACCAGTAATATGGCTGCCTTCAAGAATAATGCGTTTTTTTAGTACCACAGGATAACCATCACGGCTCATGATCATTTCAGTACCCGGTGGGATACGACCTTGAGCAGCGGCGCTTATGTCAGCATTTTCGTCAACCTCACGAAACTCAAGCGTTGCCGTAGCACCTAAAATTTCTTTAGCGCGAGCGGTATCTTGAATCCCTGGTAATTGCACAATAATACGTTCAGCACCTTGACGCTGTACGTTTGGCTCTGCAACCCCAATTTGGTTGATACGGTTACGAATAATAGTTTCGTTTTGCTTGATAGCATAGTCACGAATTTCTTTTAGCTTTAGCTCACTCATAGTGGCAAAGAATGCGTTATCGTTACTGCTATCATCAATGTAAACGTTTAATGGATAACGGCTTTCTAAAAAGCGCTCTGCAGCGTCTTTATCTTCTTCGTTACGCATTTCTACACGCATACGCTCAGAGCCAGCTACACGGCGCACACTACGATAACGTAGTTTTTCTTCACGCAGGTCGCTACGGAAATCTTGCTCCATTTGCTCTAACTGATTATCCACCGCAGTGACCATATCGATTTCCATGGTGAAATGCACACCACCACTTAAATCTAGGCCTAACTTCATAGGATTACCGCCCAACGACTTTAACCAAGCCGGTTGTGCAGGAGCCATATTAATCGCTGAGATATAATCGTTACTTAGCGAGTTACGCAGTAAGTCTTGCGCTTTTAGTTGGTCTTCAACATTTTTAAAACGAACAAGAATTTGCCCATCTTCGAGCTTTGTCGATTTAGCGCTTACGTTATCTTTTTTGAGGATTGCGTTTACTTTGTCTACAACACTGAGGTCAACATCGGTGCCTTTAGCGCCAGAAACCTGTATGGCCGGATCGCGGCCATACAGGTTTGGTGAAGCATATAAAAGGCCAATGGCTAACACAGCTAAAACAAGTAAATACTTCCAAATTGGAAACTTGTTTAACACGGGGTCGTCCTTATTATTTTTATAGCGACTTCATTGTGCCTTTAGGCAATACAGCAGATACTGCTGATTTTTGTACTGTTACTTCTGCTTGCTCATTTAATGAGATCACGATGAAGTCTTTATCTTCAGCAATTTTTACGATTTTACCCACTAAACCACCTTGGGTTAGCACTTCATCGCCTTTTGCCATCGCGCTCATTAAGCTTTTATGCTCTTTTACGCGCTTTGCTTGCGGGCGGTAAATTAAAAAGTAAAAAACCAAACCAAAAATCGCTAACATAATTAGCATTTCCATACCGCCGCCTGCTGCAGGTGCACCAGCGCTTGCATGCGCGTTTGAAATAAATAAACTCATAATACTTCCTCTTTAATTTTTAAATTTTAATTTGTTGTATCAGCTAGCTCTGGCACTTCTTGGCCTCGGCGAGCGTAAAAATCGTGGACAAATGTCTCTAGTTGACCTTCGCTAATAGCATTACGCAAACCTTCCATAACACGTTGATAGTATCGTAAGTTATGGATAGTGTTTAGTCGTGCACCCAAAATTTCGTTACATTTGTCTAAATGATGCAAGTAGGCGCGCGAATAATTTTTACAGGTATGGCAATCACACTCTGGATCAAGTGGACCCGTATCTGTTTTATGCACTGCGTTACGGATTTTAATGGTACCCGTTGTAATAAATAAGTGACCATTACGTGCATTACGCGTTGGCATTACACAGTCAAACATATCAATACCACGACGAACCGACTCAACTAAGTCTTCTGGCTTGCCTACACCCATTAAATAACGTGGTTTGTTTTCTGGCATTTTATAAGCACAATGGTCAAGAATATTGATCATTTCATTTTTAGGTTCACCAACCGATAAACCACCAAGCGCATAGCCATCAAAACCAATCTCTTCAAGGCCCGCTTGTGATTGTGCACGAAGCTCAGGATACATACCGCCTTGAATAATACCAAACAATGCTGACGGGTTGTCGCCATGCCCTTCTTTTGAGCGCTTAGCCCAACGAAGAGAAAGCTCCATAGAGTCTTTGGCTTCTTTTTCAGTGGCAGGATATGGCGTACATTCGTCAAATATCATCACGATATCTGAGCCAAGATCACGCTGCACTTCCATTGATTTCTCTGGCGACATCATAATTTGATCACCATTAACTGGCGATTGGAACATTACGCCTTCTTCAGTGATTTTACGCATTGCGCCAAGGCTAAATACTTGGAAACCGCCTGAGTCAGTAAGAATTGGGAAGTCCCAGTTCATAAAATCGTGTAAATCACCATGCTGTTTGATGATTTCAGTACCTGGACGCAACATTAAGTGAAATGTATTGCCTAAACAGATTTGTGCCCCCGTTGCTTTAACTTCATCAGGTGTCATGCCTTTAACCGTGCCATAAGTGCCTACAGGCATAAACGCTGGTGTTTCTATTACACCTCGGTCAAAAATCAAGCGACCGCGGCGTGCTTTGCCATCGGTGCAGTCTAATTCAAATTTCATAATATCCTCTGTGTCGGAAAAACAGTCCAACAAGCTATAATTTAACCGCTCGATTCTACCCTTTTTACCACCCTATTACTATTAGCAGTGATAAATTCACTGTGCTTAGGAGTAAAATAAAAACCGATAACGCTGTAAATTATTTACGGGTCAAAAACATCGCATCGCCATAGCTAAAAAAGCGATACTGTTGTTCAATCGCAGTATTGTAAGCACCCATAATATTGTCTTGCCCTGCAAAGGCACTGACCAGCATAATTAGGGTTGATTCAGGTAAATGGAAGTTGGTGACCATGGCATCAACAACGTTAAATTGATAACCTGGGAAAATAAAAATATCGGTATCACCAAAGTAAGTATCTAACTTGCCGCCATGTATTTTTGCTGCCGACTCTAGTGAGCGAACTGAAGTTGTACCTACCGCAATCACACGCCCGCCTTTAGCTTTAGTGTTTGCAACCGCATCCACCACAGCTTGCGGTACTTCAATATATTCAGAGTGCATGATGTGCTCATCAACACTTTCAACCCTAACTGGCTGGAATGTACCTGCACCAACATGCAAGGTAACAAACGCCATTTGTACGCCTTTATTTTCAAGCGCAGCCATGAGTTTATCGTCAAAATGAAGGCCTGCGGTTGGTGCAGCTACGGCGCCTGGCTTTTCACCATATACTGTTTGGTATCGCTCTCGGTCCGCTTCATTATCTGGGCGATCAATGTAAGGAGGAAGCGGCATATGGCCAACATCATTTAAAATGTCGAGCACATTTTCACTGCGGTCAAACTCAAGCTCAAATAACGTATCGTGGCGTGCCACCATAATGGCTTTTGCTTTGCCCTCTAAAATGAGTACATTGCCCGGTTTTGGCGATTTACTAGCACGAATGTGCGCAAGAACCCGGTGTTCGTCTAATACACGCTCTACCAGCACCTCAACCTTACCTCCTGATTCTTTTTGACCAAACATACGCGCAGGTATTACTTTGGTGTTGTTAAAAACCAATAAGTCGTTTTCGTTAACCAGTTCAAGAATGTCACTAAATATTTTATGCTCAACAGCACCGCTCGGCCCATCTAAGCTCAATAAACGGCTACTGGTTCTGTCTGCTTTAGGAAAACGAGCAATTAATTCATCAGGTAAGTCAAAGCTAAAATCAGCTACGCGCATTGTTAGAATTCCACATCATTTAAAATCGCGCCAAGTGTATATCTATACTTAAACAACCACAAGGTACGTGCTAAATTACACTATAATGGTATTGCTCAATAAACTTATTTATTAAATTAAGTCAATTATTACTACAAATAGATTTAAGATTGATCGTTAGATTTAAGGCCGCTCTATAATAAATACGCTTGTTCTTAGCACTAAATATCATTACTCTTACAGTTTTACGATCTGCATTTCTCGGAGTGGTACCTAAGTGGCAAAACAGCTTAAATTGCTAATATTAAATGCAAGTAATGATGAGCGCCAGACTATACGTGCCACGCTGGAGAGGCTTAGTGTGTTTGAGTTTATTGAAGCCTCAGACAGCCAAGATGCGTTAAAAATCTTAAAGAACCAAAGCGTAAATATAATCATAACCGGATTAGATGTAGGTAAAATTGATGGCTGGCGGTTTTCACGTATGATCCGCTCTGGTTTACTTAACACGCCGAAAAATACGCCTATTTTACTTATTCCGCCCATTTATTGTGAGCGTATCGCCGAAACTACCGCACGTAGCTATGGCATAGATGCGGTGCTGCCTTTTGAACGCCAAGATATATTGCCGCAAATACTAGCAAACGTGTTGTCGAGCCATTTAGAAAAAAGTAGTCGCTTAAACCTATTGTTATTAGAACCCTTTGCCAGCAGAGCAAATGATATGAGTGAACAGTTAAAGCTAAACTTTGCAATTACTCATGTTACTAACGAAAAAGCCGCGCTCAGTGCCTATAATCAACAGCCGTTTGCTATCGTGCTACTTGATGCCACTGCAGCACAAGCTGAGAGTTCAAATCAATTAGTAGAAAAGATTTTGCAGCATAACCCTCAGCAAGCCATTGTTACTATTATTGATAAAAACGATGCTGATTACGCTGAGCAGTTATTACTTTCTGGCGTTACCGACTTTATTCGCGCCCCTTACGATCCCTCATTTTTAAATAAAGTCTGTGATCATGCAGCGCGTCGTGAAGACTTCATGGTGAGCTATGCTGAGTTTGCTAACAAAGTGCAGCAATTAAGTATTAGTGAAGTAAAATATCGCGACCTGTTTTCAGCACATCAGCGTATTTTATTGCACTTAAACACGGTTGTACTTGAACTAGACCAACAAGGGAATATTCGCTTTATAAACCCTGCGTGGGAATCTCTGAGCGGCTTTGGAGTTAAGTCGACCTTACAACAACCACTCACTGCATTTTGTACCACTGAACATAAACAGTCATTACAATCAACCATTGATGATATTTTACAAGGTGGTGCGAACAAACAAAAAATAGAAGTTAAGCTGAGCCAAAAAAATGGTAACTCAGTGTGGGTAGAATGTCGGCTTCAGTTAATAAAAAATAGCAGCAACAACGCCACTATCACCGCCACACTCGATAACATTCATGAGCGCAAACAAGCAGAGTTGCAATTGCGCCATTTAGCCCTGCATGACACCTTAACAGGACTACACAACCGTTATTATTTTGACCAACAGCTTAACTATATTTGCCAGAGCGAAAACACCCATACAAATATTGAACATGCGCTTATTTATATTGACCTTGACCACTTTAAAATAATAAATGACAGTAAAGGCCACCAACAAGGTGACATTGTTTTAAAAGAAGTAGCGCAGCTATTTATTGCCAATATTAGTAATGAGCATCTAATCTGCCGTGTCGGTGGCGATGAGTTTGCGGTGATACTTAAAAATACCAATTTATTGGATGCACATTTAATTGCAGAAGGGATTTGTAGTGCCATTGAAGGCAACCAATTTAAATCTGAAGAGCAAATCTATTCAATTAGTTGCTCGATTGGTTTAACCCAAATTACCGCTGATAACTGCGATCCAAATGAATGCTTAAAGCAGTCAGATATTGCGTTATATATTGCTAAAAATTTAGGCCGTAACTTAGTACACTGTTATTCAAAACAAGATGGTGAGAACAATGCGCTGCAAACGGGTTTAGAGTGGGGCCATGGGGTACGTCAAGCACTCCAACAAGACAGTATAGAGCTTCATTATCAACCCATTTGGGATTTTAAAACAAATCAGGTTGCCTACTTTGAAGTACTGCTAAGGTTAAAGCTAGACGACGAACTTATTTACCCTAATCAATTTATTCCCTCATTGGAAATGCTCAACGATACCTTTTTAATGGACCAATGTGTTATTCGTAACAGCATTGCGAGTGTTGCTGCACATCCAGAGCTTCTTCAGATTGCAATAAACTTATCGGCACAATCATTTTTAGATGAACGTTTGCTGCCATTAATAGAGTCGACCCTTGAGAAGTATCAAGTGTCTCCTGCGAAAATTATTTTTGAAATAACCGAATCGGCCAGTATTAATAATTTAGCGGCGACACGAAAAATGATTGAACGACTAAATAATTTAGGTTGCCACTTTTCAATTGATGACTTTGGCACCGGCTTCAGTACATTTAATTACCTTAAACAATTACCAGCCCAACACGTAAAAATTGACGGCTCATTTGTTCGCGATATGCTCAATGACTCCATTGATTTAGCGCTAGTGAAAGCCATAAATGACATCAGTCGCTCACTAGATAAGCGCTCTGTTGCTGAATATGTAGAAACCGCAGAAGTATTTTTTGCACTTAAAGAAATTGGTATCGACTATGGGCAAGGCTACTTTATTGCTCGCCCTGTACCAATTGACAAGGTACTGATTGAGTTAGAGAAAATTAAAAACAACCCTATTTTTTATCAAGACACCCTCACGTCACTATAAACATTAATAAACAAATTTAAGCAATTTATTACTTTCAAATTTGCCCATCTAACCTATACTTTGCTTATCGGCAGCACAATGTCATGAAAATTAAGTGATTACCTTGATTTTACGTGACATCTTTATTTCTTATCATCTAGATGTCTATACTGTTAAAGGTGGACATAGGGGCATAAGGAGGACGTTTATGACGCAACTAATCACGTTATTATTGTTTATACACTTTGCTATTGCGCTTCAATGTTACAAGTATGCCCAGATTAAAGGCTACCCTGTAAAAACCTTCACAGTGCTTGGGCTAGTCCCGTACTTTAATGTTGTTGTATGGGTTTACTTACTATTTTTACCGCCGCTAGAGAGCTACCACAGCCAGCATAAGCAGCCTCTATAATTCCCCGTGTTATTTAGCGTATTAATTAAAATACGCTTTTTTTACCTATTTAAAATCAACACTACACTGCTTTTTCAAAAAGACCTCTAATTGTTGGCTAAACAATTTAAAGTCACGAATGCGCCCTGTTGTTTTACGCCACAATACACCAATATCGCGATAGGCATCACCTTGCGATGGCGTAGCTAGCATGTTTTTGTTTTCTAAAATACCTGCATTAATCGCCATTTGCGGCAAAAACGTCACGCCAAGTTTATACTCAACCATACTCAATAAAGTATGTAAGCTAGCCGCCTCAAAGGGATTTATACAGCTAGAGCGATTTAAATGGCACGCACTGAGCGCATGCCCTGTCATACAATGCTCTCGCTCAAGTAAAAATACACTGGCTTCTGGTAATAAATTAAAGTCTTCAATGCCTTTGGCTGGCGTGTAATCTTTATGGTGCACTAAACTAAAGTGATCTTGTGCTAATACTTGGGTATGAAATTTATCAGTTTCGTAAGGCAGCGCTAATAATGCTAAATCAATTTGCCCATGCTCTAACTTATCAAGCAACTTATCGCTGGTGTCTTCAATTAATACCAACTCTAAATCTACAAATACTTGCTGACAAAAGTGATACAAAGGCGCTGCAATAAAGCTTGCAATAGTAGGAATAACACCTACCGTTAATGTGCCACTAAGCGGTGTTAAAAAGCTTTTAGTTAACTCTTTTAAACTAATAGTATCGTTGATTATTTTTCTTGAACGCTCAACCACCTCTTCACCAATAGTGGTAAACATTAGGCTGCGATTTTCTCGCTCTATAAGCTGACATCCTAAAGTCTCCTCTAGGTTTTGAATCGCAGTACTGAGCGTTGACTGACCAATAAAGCAGGCACTTGCTGCTCGGCCAAAATGTTGATGTTGATGTACAGCTAATAAATACTGCAGCTGTTTAATACTAGGGAGATTGGTCATTTTTCTTTCCACAAATAAAAAGACCCCAACACCAAGGGCATTGAGATCTTTTCAAGCTAAAAGTCTTTTAAGTACTTTTTATTAAACCCCAAAAGCGGTTCTTAGTACGTAGAAAATAACAATAGCAAGGGCAGCACCAACTGGCAATGTAATTACCCAAGAAACTACAATATTTCTTATTACACCCATATTTAGTGCGGCAATACCACGTGCCATACCTACACCCAACACAGCGCCTACTAGGGTTTGTGTGGTTGAGATAGGTAAGCCTGTGCCCGATGCTATAACAACGGTAGAGGCAGCGGCTAATTCAGCAGCAAAACCACGGCTTGGTGTTAAATGAGTAATACCTTCACCAATGGTTTTAATTACTTTTTTGCCTAAAATAGCAAGACCGGCAACAATACCAAAACCACCTAGTGGTAATATCCACCAAGCAATAGCCGCTTTCTTAGCAATTTCACCGTTGTTTTCAACAATGTTTACAACTGCTGCTAGAGGTCCAATTGCATTAGCAACGTCGTTAGAACCATGGGCAAATGCCATACAACAAGCGGTTAGTACCATAAGTACCGCAAATACTTTTTCTACATTGTTAAACTGCATTTCTCTATCCGCTTTAGGATCGATATTTAAACGAGAAATAGCAATTTTACCGATAACTGCAACCAGTACCGCTATACCAATAGAAATAGCAAAACCTTCAACGGTACCTAAATTAATACCAATGTGCTTTAAGCCTTTCTTAATGGTCACTAGTGCCATAATAAAGCCAGCTAAACCCATGTATATTGGGACAAAGCGCTTTGCATTTTTAAGTGGAGCGTCGGTATCAAAAATCAGCTTTTGCGCACTCATAAATATTAAGTAAGCTATGAAACCTGATATCGCCGGCGTTACAATCCAGCTACCTACAATACCAGCAACTTTACCCCATTGAATAGCCTCGGTGCCCACAGCAACAAGAGCAAAACCAATGATCGCGCCAATGATTGAATGAGTAGTTGATACCGGCCAGCCTAAAAACGAGGCCATTAATAACCAACTGCCCGCGGCAAATAAAGAGGCGATCATACCTAGAACCATCAGTTCAGGAATGTCGGCAAATGGGGCAGCATCAATAATTCCTTTACGAATTGTTGATGTTACTTCACCACCGGCTAAATAAGCACCTGCGAATTCAAAAATCATCGCGATAAAAATCGCTTGTTTAATAGTAAGTGCTTTTGAACCTACTGATGTACCCATCGCGTTGGCAACGTCGTTTGCGCCAATACCATAAGCCATAAAAAAGCCGACTGCTGCGGCAATTAAAATTAATACCGTGCCGTAAGATGCAATGATATCCATTGTGTAACCTTAATCTTTCGTGTTTGAACTGATTTTAAATTAACGAGCTAACATCAGCTCAAGACGTGATCCTACGCGCTCTGCAATATCTGCAAGCTCACCGACCCATTCAATGATTTTGTATAAAAACATCACATCAACTGGATTTAGCTCACTTTCTACTTTACGTAGCTGGCGGCGTATTCTAATTTGCATTTCATCCGTGTCTTGTTCTATGGCATCCAATTCTACGAGCATTTTTTCAACCAGAGTTACTTCCCTGCCTTTAAAGCCCGTTTCTAACAATTCTTCTAATTCATTGATCGCTTTAGATGCTTGTTTAGTTGCATCGACACAACGAGTGACATATGCCAAAAAGTCTTCTTGGATCTCTTTTGGTATGATCATTTCACGACCAATTACACGCCCAGCAATATCTTTTGCTTTGTTAGCAATTTTGTCTTGTTGGGTTACTAATTCGAGCAGATCTGTACGCTCTACCGGCATAAATAATCCGCCAGGTAATTGTAAACGTATAGTTCTTTTCATTTCATCAGCTTCACGTTCTATATTACGAATGGTTAAACGTAGCTCTTCTGCTTGTTGCCACTCTTCTTTAAAAACATGATTAAAAAAAGGTATCAAACTTTCGCTAGCTTGATGAGCCTTTCTGATGTGTTCTTCTATTGGCTTTATAGGTGATTTTGCAAAAACACCTAAAAAATTTGTTGGCATAACTGACCCTTTAATCAATTCAATATGCTGTTCAACCTGAATTTTACAGCATTAAGCTAGATTGTGAACGCTTTTTCTTATTCAATTATTTACAAAAAATAAAAAAGGCAGTGTATTACTGCCTTTGATATTTTTTAGTTATTCGTATCACTACAGTGATTTTTCAATATCTTCTTGAGATGTATGACGAATATCTTTGCCGTTTACAAAATAAATGACATATTCAGCGATGTTTTGACAACGATCACCGATACGCTCTAATGAGCGAACAGACCATACTAAATCCATAATTTTTGGAATTGAGCGCGGATCTTCCATCATGTAGGTCATTATTTGACGAGTAATTGCTTCATACTCTCTATCTACTTTAGCATCCTCTTTATGCACTTCAAATGCGCGTTGCACATCCATACGTGCAAACGCATCTAAAACGTCATGCAACATTTTAGATACTTGGCGACCCATATTTTCAATGTTTACTAATAAATCTTGTTGATCCTTAGTAAATGAGTCTAGTGCAACTTTAGCAATTCGCTTAGCTTCATCGCCAATTCTTTCTAAATCGGCAATGGTTTTTGCTATTGCAATAACCAAACGTAAATCACTGGCTGCTGGTTGGCGCTTAGCAATAATACGGGTGCAATCTTCATCAATACTGACTTCCATTGCATTAACCTTGTAGTCGTTTTCACGTACTTTTTGTGCCAATACCGCATCGTTTTGGCTTACTGCATCAAGCGCGCTATTAAGTTGTTGCTCAACCAATCCACCCATGCTTAATACATGGTTACGAACATCTTCTAGCTCTTGATTAAAACGACCAGAAATATGTTTATTAATGTTGTGTTCCATAATGACCTTCTTTAATAATTCATTGCTTTCGCGTTTTAACCCGACTAGCCGTAACGACCAGTAATATAATCTTCTGTTTTTTTCTTCGTAGGCGTCGTAAATAAGGTATTAGTATCAGAATACTCAATCAGCTCACCCATATACATAAACGCTGTTTGATCTGAAACACGAGCCGCTTGTTGCATGTTGTGAGTAACAATAACCACGGTAAACTTATTCTTTAAATCATTAATTAGTTCTTCGATTACTAAGGTTGAAATCGGATCGAGTGCTGATGTTGGTTCATCAAGTAGTAATACCTCAGGCTCAATCGCAATAGAGCGGGCAATAACTAAACGTTGCTGCTGACCACCCGATAAACCAAATGCGCTATCGTGCAGTCGGTCTTTTACTTCATCCCAAAGAGCCGCACCACGTAGCGATTGCTCTACCACTTCATCTAGCTTACGCTTTTCTTTAATGCCTTGCAGGCGAAGACCGTAAACCACATTCTCATAAATTGATTTTGGAAATGGGTTTGGACGCTGAAACACCATGCCGACATTACGACGAAGGGCTGCAACATCAACGCTTTTATCGTAAATATTTTGCCCATGCAGCATGATTTCGCCTTCAATACGACAAATATCAACCAAGTCGTTCATGCGGTTAATACAACGTAATAAGGTTGATTTACCACAACCTGACGGGCCGATAAATGCCGTTACTTGGCCTTTAGGGATATTCATATTTACCTTACTCAGTGCTTGTTTATCACCGTAGTAAAGGTCGAGATCTTTAATTTCTAGCGCTTTTTGTTCGTCTGTTAAATTATTTAAATCTAACTTCAAGCTTGGCTTTGCTTGGTTTACTTTTGGAGCGACTGTAATCATGTTTGTTACCTATACTAAATTAATGCTCAAGCGATCTGAATTTTTCACGTAAATGGTTACGTATTCCAATGGCTGTGATGTTAAGGGTAATAATAACCGACACTAACAAAAAGGCCGTTGCATATACCAGCGGACGCGCCGCTTCAACGTTCGGACTTTGAAAGCCAACATCGTAAATATGAAAACCTAAGTGCATGAACTTTCTGTCTAAATGTATATATGGGAAGTTACCATCAAGCGGTAACGTTGGCGCCATTTTTACCACCCCCACCAGCATAAGCGGTGCAACTTCACCCGCAGCACGAGCAACCGCTAAAATTAATCCCGTCATAATTGCAGGGCTGGCCATAGGAATAATGATTCGCCATAGCGTTTCTACCTTAGTCGCACCCAGTGCTAATGAACCATCACGCACTGTACTAGGAATACGAGATAAACCTTCTTCGGTTGACACTATTACCACAGGCAACGTTAATATAGCCAAGGTAAGTGCCGACCACATCACACCAGGTGTACCAAATACAGGGGTAGGCGATGACTCAGGATAAAATAATTGGTCAACACTACCACCAACCATATAAACAAAGAAGCCTAAGCCAAATACGCCGTATACAATAGACGGAACACCCGCCAAGTTAATAACCGCAATACGGATCATTTTAGTAATTGCGTTTTTAGCCGCATATTCATGTAAGTAAATAGCAGCAACCACGCCAAATGGCGTTACAATCACAGCCATTAACATCACCATAAATACCGTACCAAAAATAGCAGGAAATACGCCACCTTCGGTATTGGCTTCACGTGGGTCATCTGAAACAAACTTACCTAACTGCACAAAGTAATGACCTAGTTTAGCAAAAAAGCCCATATCGTTTGGAAACCATACATCCAACACTTGATATAGCGGGATTGTAACAACCTCACCACGCATATCCTTTACGGTTACTTGGTCACGTTTAGCCTGTTTACGCAGTGCGAATAACTCTTTTTCTAATTCGCCATATTTCGTACGTAAATCAGCACGCGCTTGAGCAAGTTCAGCAACACGTTCGTCGGTTAGCTCGTTATCAAGCAAGTAGGCTTTTTCCTGTAAACGTAAACGCTCTAGCTCATAGTTAATATGCCCTATATCGCCATTTTGTAAATCAAGCGCTTCGTCGTTTAAGTCAACCGCACGCTCTACAAGATCATGTAAGGTTTCTACTTTATCTGCTGTTACCGTCTGACCGTCTTTAATGACGCTTTCTACATACCCGTAGAAATTACCGTTTTTGCTGCGCTCAAACACCGCAAGCGCTTTAGGCGCTGAGCTTTGTTTGATATCGGTTTCGAGTATCCAGCGAAAATCTAAATCAACATACTCACGGTTACCTGTTTTAATTAGTAAACGCTCAACCTCGTCTTTTTCAAATTTAGAAACATCAATACCGGTTGCCGCTAAACGCGACTTAGGTACTAATTCACGGTCATAAATTTCACCAATAACGGTTTGCTTAGCAATTGAACCTTCAAGCTCATACTGCATAACTTGAGATGGCCAAAAAAAGCTTAATCCCTTCCATGCAATCATGGCGAGTAAACCAATTACTGAAATTAAACTGATGCTTACAGCACCACCGGTCATCCAAATCCAAGGAGAACCAGACCTAAACCACTGCTTTACCATGTCGTGTTTCTCCACTTACATTGAGCTGTATTTTTCACGCAGCTGCTGACGAACAAACTCAGCAACTGTGTTGAAAATAAAGGTGAATATGAATAATACAAAGGCGGCTAAGAATAGAATTCGGTAATGCGAACTCCCTACTTCCGACTCTGGCATTTCGACGGCGATATTAGCGGCTAAGGTACGCATGCCTTGGAAAATACTCCAATCCATAATTGGGGTATTACCGGTAGCCATAAGTACAATCATAGTCTCGCCTACGGCACGGCCTAATCCCATCATTACTGCAGAAAAAATACCTGGGCTGGCGGTTAATAACACCACACGAATTAGGGTTTGCCACTGCGTAGCACCTAATGCTAACGAGCCATTTGATAAATGTTTAGGCACACTAAATACCGCATCTTCGGCAATTGAGAAAATAGTTGGAATAACCGCAAAGCCCATCGCGATACCAACTACTAATGAATTACGCTGATCGAAGGTCATGCCTAATTCATTGGTTAGGTATTGACGCACATTGCCATCAAACATCCATAACTCAATACTTTCGCTCATCGCAAACGACAACCAACCAATAAATAACACCACAGGTATTAATAAAATTGAATGTGAGCCTTCAGGGATTTTATGGCGAATAACCGCAGGTAATTTATTCCAGCCTAAAGCGGTTGCTAAAATACCCAATGGCAGTAACACCAGTAAACCAACAATAGCCGGCAAGTGCTCTTCAATTAAAGGCGCTAACCACAAGCCAGCTAAAAAGCCGAGTATTACCGTAGGCAGAGCTTCCATTATTTCAACCGTTGGCTTTACCACACGGCGCAATTCGCTCGACATAAAATAAGCAGTATAAATAGCGGCTGAAATAGCAATAGGTACAGCAAATAACATTGCGTACATAGCAGCTTTTAAAGTACCAAATGAAATTGGTACTAGTGAAAACTTCGATTCAAAATCATCACTGGCAGAAGTAGATTGCCAAATATAACCCGGCTCTGGGTAGCCTTCGTACCATACTTCTTGCCAAAGCGCTGACCACGTTACTTCTGGATGCTCGTTATGAATTTCTAAAACTGTCAGCTTGTTATCAGCTAAAATTAGCGCCGCATTTGAACGCGGAGCAATAGCAAACTGTTCAATTTCACCATCACTGACTTTACCTTGCCATAACTTTGCTTCACTGGTGGTGTAATAAAGCCCTAATTCACCATTTTGACCCGTTGTAAAAAAGGTACGACGATAAAACTCAGTAAAAATATTCAGCTTGCTTTGTTTGGTAGTTTCAAACGAACGGATTTTTTGAAATTCACGCCCTGAATCTGTATTGATTTCAAACCACTGGGATATTTCACCGTTATCATTGGCCAACATCAGTGAGTTTGCACCAGCCAATAGTTGCGATGACACTATATTCGCGTTTTCTTCATTGGCAGATAATAATTGAATTTGCTCAACTTCACTTGGGTAGCGGGTATCGAATACGTAAATTTGATTGGCAGAGCGAACAAATGTGCGGGTGGTATCTGGCGACATTAATAGCTCATCTACGCGACCATCAACGTTAAGCTCGGTGCGCTCTACTTGCCATTCAACTTCACCGGTAAACATATTTTCTTCGGCTACAAAGCTACTAAATACCACACGTTTATCGGCAGTAAGTGCCACAACGGCTGTTTTGTCTTCATAATGGCTAAAGGCAAAACGCTTAATAGCTGTACCTTGCTCATCAACTTCGAGTGCCATTTCACCCAGTGGATAACCTAAACGCGGAGTTAGCTTACGCTCATTATTAGGGAAGGTGACTAAAAACTTAGGCGCTACAATTGTCACTGTGCCATTTTCTAAACCATACGCATAATGCCCTTGAAAGGGAGCACTATTTGCAAAACTGGTTACCTGCGCGGGTAAAGTAGCATTAAGTGTTTTTAGTTTTTTACCAAACTTTGCTTTATCAACACTGTAGAAGTTAACTTGACCTTGATCATCAAGTAAATAAGCAACCTCAGTTTGCTCCTCGACACCAAGCCCTACAATTTGCTCAGCATTAGCAACATTAAAGCTAGCGCGTTTTTCAACTTTAGCTGACTCGAAAATAGGCTGCACTACATAAAGAAGGTAAAAGAAGATCAATAGCAGCGCTATTAATACCATTATACCGCCTGCGGTTATGCCAAACTTAGCAAACCGGTCTTTAAATAGACGGCTTCGATCCGTATTAAAAGTCGGTTTATTCGGATTTGAAGTCATCAAAACACCCTTATATCTTAACGTTGGGCGCATTATATTTCATCAAAGTGACAGTAATGTTACAGTCGTAATAATTCTTTACTTATAGAGAGTCTGTTCATCTTTGCAGATTAAATTCACAGCTTTTTGAGCAGGTTTTAGGCAAAATTACAACTTAAAATAATACTAAAGAATTATTTATTTTAGTGGTTATATTTATTTTTGCGTTATTAATGAACTAAATCAATTATTAATTGGACAAACTATTTATCCAAGACAATACTCAATGGGCATCTAATATAACAATAATAAAGTAACCTCCTAAGATGTAACAATCCTTTTGTGGTTAGCTTTTACATACATTTAGAATCAAATACATTAGATCGCATCACTTAATGCCTATGCATTTATTTTTTCATTTGGGCTTAAAAAGAGAACTATTATGAAGCAGTTGGTAATAACTATTTTAGGGGAAGATCGCCCCGGTTTAGTAGAAAGTATTTCATCGGTTATATTAGAAAACCATGGCAATTGGTTAAGCAGTAACTTGAGTCACTTACTCGGTCACTTTGCAGGCATTATACAGGTTGAAGTGGCTGAAGAGCATTTACAGACATTTCAAAATGCGCTCAATGGGCTTCCTAAGTTAGATGTTCGCATTGAAAAGGGCAACACTGAAATTGAGCCTGTAGAGCTTGAGCAACTTAATTTTGTGATCACCGGTAACGATCGCCCTGGTATAGTGCAAGAGCTAGCAAGTGTTATTCGCCATAAAGGCGCGAACATTACAAACTTAAACTCTAGGCAGCAAAGTGCGCCAAACTGGGGAGTGCCTATATTTAGTGCTGTTGCCACCGTTAGCCTGCCTAACGGATTGAATAAAGAAGAAGTTATTAATGCACTTGAGTCAATTACGAGTGACTTAGTGGTTGATGTAGAGCAAAGTTAAATCAGCTCTATTATCATGAACACGAAAAAGGCGCTAATTATAGCGCCTTTTTTATGCATAACACCCAGTGCTACATGTCTGCATGACGATTAATACTTTGCATCATCTGCTTCAAACCTTGCTCTTCGAGCTGTAAAATCTCCCCTAGCTTTTCTTGAGCCTCTGGTGACTGCGCTTTATCTGCCAAGTAACTGTATGCATTTAATACTTTTTGATGCTGCTGAGATAAATACTCTTGAATCGCTAGTTCATCTAGCTCATTACTGCGATCTAAATCAGTAAAGCTGATGATTTCTGAGTGCTCTGAAAAATATTCATAGCAGTATGTATCTAAAGTATTTATTTCAGTGATTGCTTTAAATCCGATTAAATCCTCAGCGAGTTTTTTTTCATACTCAACACAATAATCGATTAACTGTTTGTTATGCTCTCCAAGTAAATCCCTTACGCTAAAAAAATTAGCCGCCATTTGTGTATGAAACTGAACGGTCCAATCGAACACTTCTTGAATTGTTTTAACTTGCATGTGCGTTCCTTACTTTTTAAAACCTATTGATTAAATAGATGCGTGAATCATGCCAATAAGAAATGCAATAAAATCAGTAGATAAAGAAAGGATTGCCTAACTTGTACTGATATTTTCAGTACAAGTTACACAATCAGTGTAAATATTATAGGTTGCGCTTTCGCCACAATAAATACACAGCAGGCAATACCAGCAATGTTAAAACAATGGCGCTAAACATACCGCCAACCATAGGAGCGGCTATTCGGCTCATTACTTCACTCCCCGTGCCTGTGCCATAAAGCACCGGTAATAAGCCAATCACTATGGTTGCCACTGTCATCATTACCGGACGTACTCGTAGACCCGCACCTTCTAGTATCGCCTGTTTAAGCTGCTCTATACTCAAGCTTTTACCCATTTTAGAAGCAGCCTCTACCTGCGCTTTATAGGCTTGGTTTAAATACACTAACATTATAACGCCTATTTCTACGGCCACCCCAGCAAGGGCAATAAAGCCGACCCCCACAGCAACAGAGAAATTAAAGCCTTCTAAGTACATTAGCCAGATACCTCCTATCATCGCCAGTGGTAAAGTCGCCATAATAATAAATACCTCGGTGAAACTTCTAAAGTTAAGGTAAAGCAATACTACAATAATGGCTAAGGTCAGCGGCAACACATAACTCAGTTTGGCTTTGGCACGCTCCATATATTCGTATTGCCCAGCCCAAGTTATAGAGTATCCAGCAGGTAAAATTAGCTGCTCGTTTAGTAACTGCTGAGCATTTGCTACATAGCTACCAATATCTGTATCTTTAATATCAATAAAGCTCCAACCATTTAAACGGGCATTTTCACTTTTTATCCCAGGCGGGCCATCACTAATAAATACATCCGCCACATCAGCAAGTGCGATACGTTGACCCGTTGGAGTAACAATAGGTAAAAGCATCAGTTCTTCAGGGGAGTCACGATACGCTTGCGGATAACGAAGATTTACAGGGTAGCGCTCTTGACCCTCAACCGTTTCAGTCACGTTCATGCCACCAATTGCGGTTGCGACTACTTGTTGCACATCAGCAATATTTAAACTGTAGCGCGCTGCTTTTTCACGGTTAATATCTACCTTAATATAACGCCCACCCGCTACACGCTCTGAGTAAACAGACGCCGTACCGGGAAGATCTTTAAGTAATACCTCTATTTGTTGACCTATTTTTTGAATTTCATTCAAATTAGGGCCCGCGACTTTTATACCCACAGGGGTTTTAATCCCTGTAGCCAGCATATCTATCCGTGTTTTAATTGGCATTACCCAAGCGTTCGTCAGCCCAGGAAACTTAACTAAAGCATCCAGCTCTTGTTTGAGCTTTTCAGTGGTCATGCCTTCGCGCCACTGATCCTTAGGCTTAAACTGTATAAAGGTTTCAATCATGGTCAGCGGTGCCGGATCGGTTGCCGTTTCCGCTCGTCCAATTTTACCAAATACGGTTTTCACCTCGGGCACAGTGGCAATCAATTTATCGGTTTGCTGCAATAGCTCGCGCGCCTTACCTATTGAAATTCCTGGATAAGTAGTCGGCATATACATTAGATCCCCCTCATCAAGAGGTGGAATAAATTCACTGCCTATTTTATTTATCGGATAAAAGCCCATTAAAGTAATAACTAGCGTAATCAGCAAGGTACTTTTCGGAAATTTTAATACTAGATTTAACAGCGGCTTATAACTATTTACCAGTAAACGGTTAACTGGATTTTTATTTTCAGAGATCACCTTACCCCGAATGAAATAACCCATCAGCACGGGTACTAAGGTAATTGCTAATCCAGCAGAAGCTGCCATTGCATAGGTTTTTGTGTACGCTAATGGCGCAAACATTCGCCCTTCCTGAGCTTCTAAAATAAATACCGGCATAAAGCTCACGGTAATGATTAATAAGCTAAAAAATAACGCAGGCCCAACTTCACTGGCAGAGTCAATCACCACTTGCCAACGGTTTTCATCTGTTAGCGGTTTTTTCTCCATATGCTTGTGCATGTTTTCAATCATCACAATCGCACCATCAGTCATAGCACCAATCGCAATAGCAATCCCGCCTAATGACATGATATTGGCGTTAATTCCCTGCCAATACATAATAATAAAAGCGGTGAGTATACCTAACGGTAAGGTAATAATAGCCACCAGCGATGAGCGTATATGAAATAAAAACACCACACACACTAAAGCCACTACAATAAGCTCTTCCATTAATTTAGAGGTGAGGTTATCAACTGCGTCTTTTATTAAGTGAGAGCGATCGTACACAGGTACAATTTCAACCCCCTCTGGTAGCCCTTTTTTAAGTGACTCTAATTTAGCTTTAACGAGCTCTATGGTTTTTTGCGCGTTTTCACCAAAGCGCATAACCACTACGCCACCTGCCACCTCGCCTTCGCCGTTAAGCTCGGCAACACCGCGGCGCATTTGCGGACCTAAACGCACATTAGCAACATCACGTAACTGTAGTGCAGTACCGTTAGCGTTTATACCTAAAGGAATGGCTTCTAAATCAGCAACACTTTTTACGTAGCCAGTACTGGTGACCATGTATTCAGCTTCTGCCATCTCAACTACCGATGCACCCATTTCTTGATTGCCTTGCTTAATGGCAGTTTGAATAAGGCTTAGCGGAATACCATAAGCACGAAGCTTATCGGGCTGAACGTTTACTTGGTATTGTTTAACCATGCCGCCTACCGATGCCACTTCGGATACACCGGGTACAGTTTGCAGTTCAAATTTTAAAAACCAATCTTGTAAACTGCGTAATTGGCTGATGTCATGCTTACCTGTGGTATCAGTGAGTGCATATAAATACACCCAGCCAACGCCGGTGGCATCGGGCCCGAGCTCTGCAATTGCCGTACTAGGCAAACGGGCAGATACTTGACTTAGATATTCCTGAACACGGCTTCGTGCCCAGTATAAATCAGTGTCTTCGTCAAAAATAACGTACACGTAGGAGTCGCCAAAAAACGAAAAACCGCGTACTGTTTGCGCCCCAGGTACCGATAGCATTGCCGTGGTAATCGGGAATGTAACCTGATCTTGCACTACTTGCGGCGCTTGCCCAGGATAAGAGGTTTTAACAATAACCTGTACATCTGATAAATCGGGTAAGGCATCTACAGGCGTATTTTTTACAGCATACAAGCCACCACCAATCAGTATTGCGGTTAGTAACAAAACAAAAAAACGGTTAACAACAGACCAGCGAATAATTGCAGTAATCATAACCACTCCTAGTGATGCTGACTGTGCGTAGCATGCACAGGCGTTATTGTATGAATCACAAATTCACCTTGCTCAATGCTAAAGGTAAAAGTAACCTCATCGTTAGGCTTGAGCATCTCAGTCATTACATTTTTTGCTAGTATAAAGTCCATTGTTGCAGGTCCTCGGCCCCACTTTTCAATTGCCTCACGGCTGATATTCACAATACGATTATTAGCATCAATACTATTAATTACTCCATTCACAGTTGCCGTATTTGGGTTGGCATCACTCATTTGCATACTGTTATGCGAAACTGCTTGCATACGTTTAAAGTCAGAATTTTTACTCGACTCTGAATCAATTAAAAACTGTGCTGAAGTAACCACTTCATCGCCTGCCATAACACCTGATAAAATTTCGGTATTAGCCGCATCACTTCGCCCTAAAGTTACCTCGACCGATTTAAAACGACCTTCCCCAAGTGCAACTACAACACGGTTTTGGCTACCAGTGCGAATAACAGCTTCTTTAGGTACGATTAACTGTTTTTCAGCTACTTGACTATGAATACTGACTTGAGCAAACATATTAGGCTTTAACTGATGGCCTTGGTTATCAAAGCGCAAACGTACTCTTAAAGTACGATTTTTAGCATCTAAGGTAGGGTAAATATAATCCACTTGCCCTTGCCAGCGTTGGCCACTTAAATAATCGAGTGTCATGGTTACCGGCAAGCCAACACGAATAAGTTCTGCTTGGCGCTCAAATACCTCAGCCTCAACCCATACTTCATCAAGCTGAGCAATACTCATCATTGAGGTATCAGGTTTAACATAAAATCCTTCACGAATATTAAGCTCATCAACAACACCACCTTGGCGGGCATAAAACGTTATGTTTTGCAGTACTTGCTGACCTTCTTGCAGACGTGAAATAAAGCCATCAGACACATTAAGTGATTTTAAACGGGCTTTAGCGGCACGAATTAGCACCGGATTATTGCGCTTTAACGCTAACACAAATTCTTCTTGTGCATTCACTAGCTGTGGTGAATATAAGGTATAAAGTGGCTCATCTTGTTTAACCTGATCGCCCGCGGCTTTAACGTATAAGGTTTCGACCCATCCCTCTACGCGCGGATGAATATGAATTAGCTGGTCTTGGTTGTATTGCACATAACCTACCGTGTTAACTTCATTTTTAAGTGCAGCAAACGCAACAGGCGCGGTACGCACACCTAAATTATTAATCACAGTGGGTGAAATTTTAATACTGCCTGGCCCTTCATTGGCGCCACTGTCTGGCTCTTCGTAAACAGGCACTAAATCCATGCCCATGGGCGATAAACCAGGTTCGTCACGGCGATAATTACTATCCATAGGAGCCACCCAATAAAGCGGCTCTTTTTTGCTACTGGCTTTACTGTCAGTTGGCATAGAGTGCTCACTAGGTAAGCTTAATAAAACCCCCGCAGTTAATGCCGCACTGCATATAGCCACCAGTGATAATTTTAAATTAGTATTCATAGGTCGACTCCTGCAGTGGTGTGTTTTTTAAGCTGATATCATCAGCACTGGCATAATAATTTAACCTTGCAATAATAATCTTTTGATCAACATGAATATTTAGTGCGTCTATCTTGGCATTTAATTGACTAATACGCGCTTGCATCACATCTGAGAAGTTACCATCATCGCGGGTATAGGCATTCAGGGTCGCTTGAGCCTGCTCGGCCATTTGCGGTAGCAGCTTGGTTTGATAAAGCTCGGCGCGCTGATGAAGCCTTGCTAACTGGCTAACTTCCTTAAAGTACATTCCTTGTAGCTTTTTAAGGGCAATTAATTTTTGTGTTTTAGCCTCTTCGCTATCAGCAATGGCAGCATTTACAAGTTGATCTTGGCGGTTATCGGTAAACAGCGGCAAATCAATGCTTATACCCACAGAGAAAAGGTCTGCTCGCGAGCCGCCCATTGGCATATCATCGCGGTAACCGTACCCCATATTAACGCCAATTTGAGGTTTATAGCCTTGCTCAGCCACACTTATTTGAGTTTGCTTTGCCACTATTGCATTATCCATTGCCATAATTGCAGGGTGCTTTAATAGCATGGCCATCAGTTGTTGATACTCTAACTCGGTGTAGTTTTTTAATGCTGTAAGCTCTGAAAAGTCATCACTGACAGGCAGGCTAAGCATATCGATAGGCAACCATTGTGTTAGCCGCTTTTTAGCTCCTTGTAGCTGTTGCTCCAGTTGCATTAATTTATCTTCAAGGAGGGTTAACTCTAATTGCGCTCGAATAATATCTTGTTGGCGTGTTTTACCCACCGAGCTTACATAGCTTGATTCTGTAATATCAATGAGCTGAGTAAACAAGGCTTTATCTTGCTCAATTAGTGCAATGCTTCGCTGCGCTCTATAAGCATTAAACCATGACTCAGTAACTATGGTTTTTACTTGCGCGAGTCTATCTTTGCGCAGCCAAGGCTCTGCTGCAGCTGACTGAGAAAGAGCCTTTTGTTGAAGTGCTAGGCTATCGCCTCGACTCAGTGATTGGCTAATTCCCACTTTAAATTGGGTCATATTTTCTTGATCAAAAGCAAAACCATTAGTTGGTAGGTTCATTAACCCTAATGTAAGCACTGGATCAGGTAAGGTTCCTGCGGCAATACTTTTTGCTTCAATTGATGATTGTTTTTGCTTGCTAGCTTTAAGCCAGGGCTCATGGTTTAAGGCATAGTTAATTGCCTCATTTAAACCTAGTTCAGCACTGTGTACAGAGACATTAATACTCAACAAGCTACTTATACACACGGATTTTAATACTGCGAAGTGATTCATCACTTGCTCCACTTAAATTTAAAAATAACGAATGAAAACGATTAAATTTATAAGCAGATAGATGACAATAAGCTAAATAACTAAATTTTAAATACACCTACCCTGCGATTATGCAGGCATAGGAGGACGGTAAAGAGAACGTGCAAAGTTAACTTGATGCTGTATTACAGCATGTTGCACTTTTTCAGAGGGTAATTTGGAGGCTATAAATAGTGAGTTTACATGCAAGGCTGAATGCGAACTACAAGCACTCATCGGGCAACTGCAATCTTGAGTTAACGTGCTTTGCTCACTACAGCAATCCATAGACAGGGTTGTTGTATCAGCATCGTCACTCATTGCCATCTTACTATGCTGCATCGATGCATGGGTTGCCATGTTCGTATGCGGCATATCACATACCATAGATACAGACGCAACGGCTTGACCCACAAAAGTGAGTAACAAAGTTAGCGTGAGTAAAATACAGTAAATACGTTGCAATGAATTAACCTAAAAATAAATAGACGTTTAAAGTTTATGGGAACTGTGTTTAAAACTCAATAATTAACTGGTTTTTACTACTGGCTTTATGAAGCTACTGGCCGCAATGGCGAACAAGCAATAGCCGGTAAAATACCAAAAACCAGTACCAAACTCAGCATGCATATTAAGTAAATCTTCTGAGTTCGCGTTTGCATTACCAGCCATGTAAGCCACTATTAATGCAATAACAAACACATCCACCATACTCCATTTACTTAAACCGATAATCACCTTACCAAGATTGTGCTTAAACGAAGTCTCCTTCAGCACACAATACAACAATTGAAGCAGCAGCTTAATTGTTGGGATCACCATTGAAAAAAACGCCACTAATATCGCCACTAAGTAGTTTTTGTTATCGGCCAGTTCGTTAACGGTGCCCCAAATACTGCGCGTTTTTTGATAAGCGCTGATCTCGCCTTCAAGTTTATCTAACCCCAACATACTCGAGATCATCATTAGCATATTACGGGTGTTTTGATTCCCTTCATCTGCCAACATTTCGATGCCCGCCTCAGCAAGTTTAGACTTATCAATTTTACCTTCCATACTCAGTACGGGCTGAGTCACCCCGGGAATTAATAAAGCTAAGGCAATTAAAATAGTGGTAATAGGTAAAAATAAACGCATGGTGTAATACTAAGTAAAATCAATATGTGCCAATCATACCCAAACGTTTTGCGTTAGTCTTGCTCAATAATGGTGGCTAATAACTCATCCGCATATTGGCGTGCATCTAACATAGCTGTATACACCAGCTCTATATTTGATGCAGGTCGAATAGTCTCTAACAACTTTTTAGCCAATTGCCAATTATCTTCCTCTACCGCTTTTATTAAATGTAAAGAATTACCCATCATCCCTTCAAAACTTAATAGTGCACCGGATAACTCAGCCCCTAAACTAAACTCTTTAGCAATAGCTTCCAGCTCCATATCTAAAATAGCATCAAGCACCGACATTAAGCCGACTAAATAACCTTGTTCTGCAATGACTTTTCCGCCTGGTTCTAAAATTATTTGCATGAACTGCGCTCGACATAAGCCTAAACGAGTAAGTTCACTGGGCTTGTCTGAGCCAAGTTCGCTTAGCGCCAATACTCGTACAAACTTTCTAATAGAATCTTCCCCTAAATACACAACCGCCTGAGGAATAGACGTTATCACTAAATTTTTATTAGCAGAGCGAGCATTCACTAGTTTTAGGACGCGTGCAGTCAAACCGACATCTTTAGAAATGCGTTGATTAATTTCATTAAAGTCTAAATCTGTGCGGGATGTGCAACGCAGTAAGTCTAAAACAGCCATTTTTAGAGGTTCGATACTGTTGTAACTTAACATTTCTGGATGTGCAAAAAAGAACCCTTGAAAGTAATCGCATCCAGCCTCTTTAAGCTGCCTAAATTCATCATAGGTTTCAATTCGCTCTACCACTATTTTAATATTAGGAAAATTGCGTTTGAGCTTTTTCAGCAACATGCTGGTTTTTATTACGGGCTCTTCAACTTCAAGCTTAATATAATCAACCAAACTGAGTAATGGTTGCCATTTTTCATGTGAGTCGTAGTCATCTAACGCAAATACATATCCTGCTTTTTTTAACTCTGTCACTCTCTCAACAACAAGCTCTATATTTTCAGTGCGCTCAACAATTTCAATTACAGTATTCTCAGGCTGTAATAATTTAGGCAAATCCTCTAAAAGCCCCTCGCTCGATAAATTAATAAACGCAGTTTGATTGAGCGTTAGCTTTTCTATGCCAACCAGCATTAGCGCATTAAAAAAAAGTCGCCCAGTGGCTTGCCCGTCAGTTGTTCCTACAGGAAAAGCATTATTAACTGAATCGCGATAGAGCAACTCATAAGCAAAAATACTTTTATCACCGTCAAAAATTGGTTGCCTAGCAATATATTGAGTAACCAAAATAGATGAATTTTTTACCTCTAGATTATTTGGCATTAACCTTCCTACTTAACAGTGATGTCATCATTATTTTTTATTATTTAACCAGTATAGTGAAACTTTAAAGACTTGCTGCAATTTTAATTAGATTAAAAACAAACAAATAAGACTAAATTTATAACCCTAGAGCAGAGTTATTAGTATCCTCATTTTTTATAGGGTTTTTGAGTTTACAACTGCTCTAAGCATACCCAAAGGTTATGGTTATAAGGTATAATGCGATTATTAATTTTTTATAAACTCACAAAAAAGAGTCCCTTATATGAGCATTGAACAAGCCTTAATAGAACGTAGCAGTAACCAATGTGAACTCTGCGCAGCAACAGACAACCTAACTGTATACGAAGTTCCTCCTGTTACCGAAGCTCATTCAGATAAATGCATCTACACCTGTCAAACATGTAAAGATCAAATTGAAGGCAATAGCGATTTAACCCCGACCCATTGGCATTGCTTAAATGACAGTATGTGGAGTCAAACACCTGCGGTACAGGTTGTTGCTTATCGCATGCTGACTCAGTTAGCAGCTGATAACGGATGGGCACAAGACGCGCTAGATATGATTTACCTTGAAGAAGACACATTAACATGGGCGCAGCAAGCGCTTGCTGAAGATGATGATATTAAACACATTGATAGCAATGGTGTAGTACTACAAGCTGGCGACACCGTCACGTTGATAAAAGATTTAGATGTGAAAGGTAGCAGCTTAACAGCAAAGCGCGGTACAGCCGTGCGCAATATTGGCTTAACCAGCAACTCTGAACATATTGAAGGACGTGTTGATGGACAGCG
Source organism: Pseudoalteromonas sp. 3J6 (assembly GCF_903995135.1). GTDB lineage: Bacteria > Pseudomonadota > Gammaproteobacteria > Enterobacterales > Alteromonadaceae > Pseudoalteromonas. Next base: position 4,050,504 of record NZ_LR877185.1, read on the forward strand.
TATTGTAATTTTAACTAAATACGTAAAAAAATAAGTAATAAATCAAGGCGCCTAGCGCCTTTTTTTATATCTCGACTTTCTTTATTTACTAGTTAAGCAATGATTAAGCAATTCAACCGTATGCTAGCGACCTCATACCATACTCCATCAAGGAACTCTTATGTTCTCATCTAAGCCAAATTCAATGTTAAAGTCGATTGCAGGCTTGTGTTTTCTAGCAAGTGGCACACTTATGCTGAGCGCATGTAACGATGACGCAGCGCAACAAAATAGTGCTGTGGCGCAAACAACGACCACCTTACCTGTGCAAGTTAGTTACTTAGATCGCAGCCTACTTGCGCCTAATTCACAGCTAAACGTTACCTTGGTTGATGTGTCAAAAATGGATGTGGCAGCAACGGTTATCTCTGAGCAGGTAATTGATTTAGTAGGCGCACCGCCTTATAAAGTAGAGCTTGAGTATAACCTTGAAAAGATTGACCCAACTCACCGCTATAGCGTGCGTGCAACCATTAATAATCAAGGAAACTTGCTATACACCAGCACAACGAGTAACTCACCTTTTGATAATACGGCCTCATCAGAGCCTTTAGAAATTATTGTTTCAAAAGTAGCGCCAAAGTCAGACGTTGACTTAGTAAACACCTATTTCAAAGCAGTTTCAATCGACGGCAACCCTGTTGTAGTGAATACCAAAGAGCCATTTATTCAGTTTAATAGTGATAGCACTGTACACGGCTTTTTAGGATGTAATAACTTTAATGGCGGTTATGAAGTATCGAAGCAAGCAGTGACTTTTACGCAGTTAGCTACCACGCAAAAAATGTGTCATGACAATATGGAACAAGAAAGCGCGATGGCGGCTGTGCTTCAGGCAGCAACGCAATGGCAAATTAACGGTGAAAAATTAGTATTACAAAATGAGGCAGGCAAACAACTTGCTACCTTTAACGCTGTTTACTTTTGATTAAGAACGTAACAATACCCCACATCTAAGCAAATAAATAAGCCCAGTTAAACTAGGGGCTGTTGATCTTTCAAGGTTGAATTTGCAGCAGTCTGTTTGGTATTTAGGCAAGGCAGAGCCTATGTGGTGTGGTTATTCCCCATAAATAGGCGATAACGCAGCATCAATGCCAAACAGGCGCTGCCCGAAGGGTTCTGCCTAGGGGCGATTTACTCTTTGTTGCTCGGTTTTTACTTAGCCCACTAGGTTACAAACCTCGCGCCGCGATTAAACCGCCCCTAGTTTGAACAAATTTTAATCCGCAAAGGTCAACAGACCCTAAGCTTATTTATTTTTATTCGGCGACTAACTGCTCGCTACGGTAAAAACCACTTGGCTTACTCAACAAGCTTACTAGTTCAGGTAACACATCATCCATAGTTTGTTTCAGTTTCCATGGTGGATTTATCACTATCATTCCAGAGGCGGTCATACCATGTACTTCGGTATCTGCTTCAGTACCTAATTCAAATAATTGAATATTTTTAATTCCCGCGTCAATTAAACCCTGCTCCATATTATCAATACGTTCTCTGTCTACAACCGGATACCAGATCATATATGTACCCGTCGCAAAGCGTTGGTGGGCTTTGACAATGGTTTGTACGACCGTATTGTAATCGTCTTTTATTTCATAAGGTGGGTCTATTAACACACAGGCTCTGCGCGAAGCTGGCGGTAATAAACCAATTAAGCCCGCAAACCCATTTTCGCCGCGTACTCGAATAGAGCGCTTACCTTGCATGTTTTCTTCAAGTAATACCAAATCTCGCGGATGCAACTCAAAAAACCAGCCCTTATCTTGGCGGCGCAAAAAGTGTTCGGCGATTTTTGGTGAACCTGGGTAAAACGCCAGAGACGAACTTTCATTAAACGATTTTATTAACTCAATGTAGTCATTTAAGGCACCGTGCTGACTGGTATGTTGCCAAAGTTTTTCTATGCCATCTTGGTACTCTTGGGTTTTTTGCGCGTCTGGTGCTGACAGCTCAAAAAAACCAGCACCCGAATGCGTATCGATATAGTCAAGCGGCTTATCTTTTATTGTTTGATAACCCAGCACTTGCGCTAACACTAAATGTTTAAGTACATCGGCAGGGTTACCCGCATGAAAGGAGTGTCTGTAACTAAGCATTATTTATTTTCGCCATACGCTGTTTAATAAAATTAGTGAACCATAAAGCACACTGCTTTGGCAATCGTCACAGCAAAAGCGGGTGTTTACGTGAACCATTTCTGAATGAAAAAGCCAATAGCATGAATTATCCCTTAACATAGAATAAAAATCACCTAAAACCAGCGTAAATGCTGGCAAATAAACACACTTTGCTTTACATTTGCATGACATTAATTACAGTTATATGAGCGCATTTATGAACAACAATACTCTTCAACAACTCGAACAACTGATCGACCAACTAATTACCCGTAATAATCAGTTGCAAACTGATATTACAGAGCTTAAAGAGCAAAACAGTAAACTGCTTGATGAAAATGAGTTATTACAGTTAGAGGCCCTTGAAAATGAAGAAAAACAAAAAGATGCAAGCACCACCTTGTCATCATTATTAGATAAATTACAAAGCGCACAACAGGCAAGCTAATGTCTGAGCTGCAAAACCAGCGAGTCACTGTTGAATTGCTTGGTAAAGAGCAGCAATTTGCTTGTCCGGCTGGGCAAGAAGAGGCACTAAAAGCGGCCGCCAAAAATCTGAATGATTTAGTTGAACAAATGAAACAACGTTCAACAGTCAGAAACGATCAAAAAGCATTACTTATGGCTGCTTTGAATTTAAGCCACGAATTGCTTGAAGCAAAAACTCAAAAATCAGTTGAGCTTGAGCATCAAGATCAATTGATTGATAAGTTGAGTCAATACTTAAGCTCAAACTCTGAACACACTAAATAAAAGCGCATTTTGCGCTTTTATTGTTTTTACCGTCAAAATATAGCTAGAGAAAAAGATGCAACCACTTTTAACTAAAGCTCAAAAAATAGGTAAGTGCTTACTGCCTTTAATCTGCCTATTTATACATGCAAAAAGCAATGCAGCAGTTGAGTGGCAACCGTTATCGGCTAATATTCAATTTATCAAGCAGCCAGATAGATTACGTTTTTACGACTCTAACCAAGTGTTAATTCAGGGCAGTGAGTGTGCCTTACTGGTAGATGCCAGTGGTAACTTTGCAGCAGTAGAACAACTGGTTACCAAACTAAAACAACAGCTAAAGACGCCTTTATGTTACTTAGTTGCCACTCATTTTCATGACGATCACTTACTGGGCATGGCGGTTATGCAGCATTACTTCCCAGACGCAAAATTGGTTTCTCACCAACAAGTCGCTAACGACTTTTCGCGTTATCAGCAAACATTAACAGATAAGCTAGAGGGGTTCGAGAAAAGCATTGAGCTGAGCTATCAGCGATTAGCCACCTTACCCGATGCAGAGCAAGCTCAATGGCGAGAAAAGCTCACTCGCGCTAAAACACGCTTATTTCGCTGGAAGAATTATCAACTAACACCACCAAAAATGAGTATTAGTGAGCCTAAAACATTAGATTTAGGAAATTATGTATTAACTATCAACCCGCATCAGGCACATACTAATGGCGATCTAACACTACTTGCCGACAAGGGTAAAACCTTAATAGGTGGTGATATCATTGACTGGCTTCCCTACCCTGGGCATGGCGAGCTTAAACAATGGCAAAGTTTATTAAAAAAATATATAAATAATAATTCGCTGTCACTTTTTGTTCCTGGCCATGGCAATTTAGTCGATAAAGTTAAATTAAAACAGTCACTCACGTTTTTAGAAGCAATTACGGAGCAGGTTAAAAACAACCCTGAAGCCAGTATTGAGCAATTACAAAAAAAATTCCCAAGTGAAGTACTAAAACCTTACCAACAAGAACCACTTGATATAAAATCAAGTAACTTATTTTTGCAATCGGGATTACTTCGCGCTAAAAACAGTCAATAACTGAACACAATGGATTGTGTTAAAATATGGAAATATATTTTTTAAAAAGGAACAAAATGCGTCACTTGATCTTATGCTTTGCCATTGTATTGCTATGTAGCTGTAAAACCACACAGCCAGAGATCATTGCGCCTGCAGTTTCTGCACCTATAGAGCAAAAAGCCGTACAATCAATCACGCCGACCTCTACAAACACCAACAAAGTTATTAATAAAAAAACAATACCCAAAGCCCTTAAAGCGACTCAACCGACTGACTTATGGGCACATATTGCTGATAACTTACATTTACCGGTTGAGCAAAATCAAGCGTTAAAAAAACGCATTAACTGGTATTTAAAACAACCGAATTATTTAAGAATAGTGTCTCGCCGTGCAGAGCCTTTTTTATACCATATAGTAAAAAAAGTAGAGCAAAAGCAACTCCCCATGGAACTGGCATTACTGCCATTTGTAGAAAGTGGCTTTAGGCCTACCGCCCGCTCAAGTGAACATGCTGTGGGTGTGTGGCAACTGGTTGCAGCAACTGCACATCATTTTGGGGTTAAATCAGATCAATGGTACGACGGACGCCAAGATGTGTTGGCCTCAACCGATGCAGCACTAGATTACTTAAGCTATTTACATAAACGTTTTGATGGTAATTGGTTGCATGCACTTGCGGCCTATAACACCGGTGAAGGCCGAGTTAAACGCGCTATAAAGCGCAATAAAAAAAGAGGTAAATCAACTGATTTTTGGGCATTAACCCTACCAAAAGAAACCGCTGACTATGTACCAAAACTGTTAGCACTAAGCTATTTAGTAAAGCACCCTAAAGCAAAGTTTAAACGGCCAAAGCTTCCTTACAAAGCACTGACCACCTCGTTAAATGTGGCAAAACAGTTCGACTTTTCAATTATGGCCAAGCTCTCTGGCATGGGTGTAAAGCAACTACATGCCCTCAATCGAGGTTATTTAAAAAACCAAAGTTCCCCCCATGGCCCGCATACTTTGTTGCTTCCTATTGAGCAACAAGCTTTACTAAAAAACCGTTTTTTTAAAGCCAATTTTGCAGGCGAATACATAGTCAAAAAAAATGACACACTATACGGTATTGCTAGGCATTTTGGCTTGCCTTTAAAGACACTAAAACAGCTCAATAATAAGCAAAATAACTTTATTGGTGTTGGCGAAAAACTTATTTTAGGAGAGCCTCAAACGTTACCTGAATCACTCACTATTAACTATAAAATAAGCCCTTACTTGGAACAAAAAGAGACCGTCATTCCAACCATCGAGGTAGATTACCACGTTAAGCCCGGTGATAACCTGTGGAATATAAGTCAGTTGTATGGCGTTGCTCATAGCGATTTAGCACGTTGGAATAAGTTATCAGCATCTAGCGTATTAAAGCCTGGGACTCAGTTAGTTTTATTTATACCCCAAGCTGCGACACCTAAAACCACACCGGCTAAAAAAGATCTGTTACTCGACTTACAAAATACATTAAATCATCCCCGTTAAGTTTCTAAAGCGCAGTATTTCGCGTAAAATTGCTTTTTAATTTATTTAAATCTTAAAGAGACATGCATGCAAATCAGTAAAAATTCGGCCGTTGAATTTCATTACACCCTTAGCGAAGCCGGTGAACAAATAGAAAGTAGCCTTAACGACACGCCATTAAGTTACATTCACGGCAGCGAAGGCATGCTACCCGGTTTAGAAACCGCACTTGAAGGTAAAACTGCTGGTGATAAATTTAGCGTAACGTTATCTCCAAGTGAATCATACGGCGAGCGTGTTGATGATTTAATTCAGCGCATTCCGCTTAAGCATTTACAAGGCGATGTAAAAGTGTGGAAGCCAGGTATGACTGCAATGGTGCAATCAAATCAGGGTCGCCATCAAGTGACTATCGTAAAAGTAGGCCGCTTTAATGCTGATTGTGATTTAAACCACCCATTTGCTGGTAAAACACTGACCTTTGATGTTGAGGTTGTATCCGTTCGTGAAGCAACAAGCGAAGAAATCTCTCATGGCCATGTTCATGCTGAAGGTGGTTGCGGCCACGCACATTAATTGCTAATTAAAGGAACAAGTATGTCAAAAGTTGCAATCGTAACCGGTGGCTCTAAAGGCATTGGCTTTGCTGTGGTACAGCGATTATTAACTAACGGCTATCAGGTTCATAACTTAGATATTGAGCCCAGTGAGAGTGGTGTTTTTCATCAATGTGATGTTAGTAATGTAACCGCCGTACGCCAGTGCATACAAGCTATTATTGAAAAAACACAACGCATTGATGTACTTGTTTCAAATGCTGGCAAGCACCTAAGTGCCACAATTGAGCAAACCGATGAAGCGACATTCGATGCGTTAATGGCACTGAATGTTAAAGGTGCGTACGCGGCTATACAAAGCGTATTACCAGCTATGAAAGCACAACAAGATGGCGCTATTGTATTAATTGCCTCAGACCAAGCCATTATTGGCAAACAAAACTCATTTGCTTATAACCTGACTAAACATGCATTGGCTTCGATGGCTAAAACCACCGCCTTAGATTACGCAAGTTTTAATATTCGCGCTAATGCAGTGTGCCCTGGCACTATAGAAACGCCGTTATTTCATAATGCAATTGATGCATATTGTAAAAGAAGTGGTGCTAACAAAGCCGATATTGTTGCAGAAGAAGCCGCATTACAACCACTCAACCGTTTAGGTCAAGCCGATGAAGTTGCTGCACTGGTAAGCTTTTTAGTAAGTGCAGATGCCAGCTTTATTACTGGTAGCTTACAACGTATTGATGGCGGCTACACAGCACAATGAGCACTAAAATTATTGACCCGCATCTGCACTTTTTTAATTTGCTGGAGGGTCAATACACTTGGCTACAAGGTGCGAACCCACCAGCTTGGTCTAACTTAGATAAAATAAAGCAGCCCATCAGCGCTGCTGAACTGATCAAAAGTACTAACTTTGAACTCGCAGGTTTAGTGCACATAGAGGCAGGCTTTGATAATAACCAGCCCGTTAAAGAATTAAACTGGTTAGCCAGACATATTAAAACTATACCTTATAAAGCAATTAGCTTTGCAACAATTAACCAGCCAAATAACGCATTTAAACTAGCACTTCAGCAGCTAGAACATCACTCTCTTGTAGGCATTAGAGATATCACTGAAGGTCATGATGCCGAGCGCTTATTGAGCCCTCATTGTCTCGATAACCTGCGGCACTTGAGCCATTTAAAGCTGCATTTTGAAGCCCAATTTGAAGTAGAAAACCTCAACATCACCGAGCGGCTCATTTCTTATGCCAACCAAGTTAGTGACTTACAAATAATCATTAATCACGCAGGGCTTGCACACAACCTTGCTAACTGGTCAACTGCAATTGAACTACTTGCAAAACAGCCTAATGTTGCGATTAAGTTTTCAGGTTTTGAATTACTAATGCTTAATAGCGAGCAGCAAAACCAATGTTTTAAACATATTTTAAAGCATTTTGGTATGCAAAGAGTGATGTTTGCTAGCAACTTCCCCGTGTGCCAAATTAATATTAACTACAACGAGTTATGGCAACATTATCGCAGCCTGTGTAGCGATGGTCTTACATGGCAATATTTGAGTTACAAAAATGCTGCAAGCCTCTATCAACTCTAAATGAAAACCGCTATATTTAGCTCAACAGTTTAAAAAACGAGCATGCGTATGGCCATTTTTAATCCATCTTCTCTTAAATACACATTACTCTCTTGCTCGCTAGCCGCTGTATTGACAGGTTGTGGCGGTGGAGGTAGCGACAATGCGACCAACCCAACAACTAATAATAGCGGCTGGACTCCAGGTGTATTTGCCAGTTCAGGGCAATTTAAAGGTCAATGCCAAGCAATTAGTGAAAAAAACTGGCTACGCTCTTGGAGTAACGAAACCTACCTATGGTATGACGAAATTATTGATACCAACCCAGCATTAACATCAGGCGTTATTGATTACTTTAATACTTTAAAAACGGAGCAACTGACTGATTCAGGTGCGAAAAAAGATAATTTTCACTTTAGTTTACCGACCGATGAGTGGCAAAGACAAAATCAATCCGGTCTAAGCTTTGGTTATGGCTTTAATGTAAAAATAATTGCCGGTAGCGCGCCACGCCAAGCAGTTGTTAGCTACACCGAACCAAATACCCCAGCTAGTAATCAAAATATTATTCGTGGTTTTGAGCTTTTAGAAGTTGATGGCGTTGATTTTATTAACACCATCTCATCGAGTGAGGTAGATATTATTAATGCAGGTTTATTCCCCGAGCAAACGGGTAAAGTTACCGAGTTTGTATTTAGGGATATCAGTACTAATGAAAATCGCACAGTGACACTCACGTCTCAAAACATCGAATCGCAACCAGTAATGAATGTGCGTACCGATTTAGCCGCTGGTGATGTGGGTTATTTTCAGTTTAATAGCCACAACGCCATAGCCGAAACACAGCTTTATAACGCCTTTAACCAACTCGCTGCCAGTAGCATTAAAGATTTAGTCATTGACGTGCGCTATAACGGGGGTGGGTTATTACAAATGGCTAGCCAAGTAGGCTACATGGTGGGGGGCATTAACACGCAAGGCAAAATATTTGAACGGACCATATTTAATGATAAATACCCCAATACCAACCCCGTCACAGGCCAAGCACTGACGCCGATGCCTTTTACAAATCGCTTTGTCGGCTTTGAAAATAACCCTGCAATTGCAGCAGGCACGCCGTTACCCACCTTGAACTTAGAAAGGGTATTTTTACTCACCACCAGCAGTACCTGCTCGGCTAGTGAGGCTATCATTAATGGGCTGCGCGGAGCCGATGTTGAAATTATTCAGATAGGCGCAGGCACCTGCGGTAAACCGTATGGCTTTTACCCTACCGACAACTGCGACACCACTTATTTTACTATTCAATTTACTGGCGAAAATAACAAAGGTTTTGGTGAATATTCAGATGGCTTCGCACCGCAAAATACCATTGATGACGCACGCCAACCGGTTCGCATTGCAGGGTGTGCTGTTGCTGATGACTTTACTAAGCGCTTAGGTGATGCTAGTGAAGACTTATTAAGTACAGCGCTGAGCTATAGAGAAAGCGGCAGTTGCCCTGCCCCAAGCTCAACAAATAGTGTTCTTGGTTTTGCGCCCATAATCGCCACCGATATCCCAGAAGTAAAAGATATGCGAATTCAAACCATGCTAAAACAAAATATTATTCTTAGTGATAACATGAGATAAGCAATGAACATATTACTAGCAATAAGCATGACTGCAGCGACATTAGGATTAACAGGGTGCTTAGCACAAAGCTCAGAGCCCACACCTAAGTTGCAACATGCGTTACTAATTGAGCCCAATAGCGCTAAAGTAGCCGACGCAATTGCGCAACTGCTGCATAGCTCGCAGGTTCAATTAGCCGACGATGTTTTTGTCACCTCAAGCACAGTTACGCTTGAGCGACTTAATCATAAAGATCCTCAGGGAAATCCGATTATGGGCAAGCAGCTTAATATGCCGGATCAGTTTGAACTAATGATTAAAGGTAAGCAATGTTTTATCCGACATTTAGATAGTAAAGCTACCGAGCCACTACCTGGTGTTAGTTGCAAGGCGATATACTAATATATTATAGACCGCTGACCGAACGTGGTTTCTAACGCCTGCTAAGCTTTTTTACTTTTTCTGAACAAAAATAATTATTGTTATTTTTTGGTGGAATACTTAATTACATCTATAGTTAAAATGCTCATGGAGTAAATAAGAAATTTTAAATTTAAAACAGGACTTTTATCATGAACGATCTTAGCTTTCGCGTTATCCCAAACGAAAATGACTCTTGGGAGTTTATTTCTAAATCAGGCTCTAACGCTGAAGATATTAAAATCAACTATAAAGAACTCACTACAGGTAGAAGCCTGAACTTATATTATGAGTTAGCAAACGAATCGGAGTGGACTTTTTCCGAAAATGGCAGCTATTTTTCAGATGCTAAAGACAACTTTAGTTACCAACTAAATAGTCTTGTTGCCAACGAAGGGAAGTCATTAATTATTACAATTTCTAGTATTTTACCGCATCAAGCCTTATCTCAGGAGTTGAATAAACTATTAGCTGAGAATCCAAAAAAAGTAGTATCAGGGCAGTTGGATCAACGTACAAATTATGAAATTAATTTTCGATTAATTACAAAAAAGAGCACTGACGTTAACTCTCTTATGCGTTATTTTTCGCAAGACCCACGTGTCATAATTGAAGATATGGAACCAGACTAGTAGTACAGAGCTTACTCTGCGCTATTTTCTATTGAACATAAAAAGTTATAATGTTCTTTACCTATTAAGCTCATCAGCTTATTTTCAGAGCACAACCCTTTAAACCATTGTAAACGGTAAAAAACCGGGCTCCACCCCAAATTTATACTTTGCTCTATTGATGCTAGCGCCGAGTATTTTTCATTCAACAAGCTTTGTAGCATTGCTTTAATAAAGTATGCCTCTGCCAAATTAGAATTAGTAGCTAACAGCTGTTCAATCTGGTTCATCGCTTGTTGATTTCTATCCAAATGAATCAACACTTGTGCTTTTTCAAGTTGTTCTGCAACGTTCTGCGACGAAGAATCAAGCTGCTCATTGACTTTAAAGTATAAACTATCGGCCTCTGTAAGGCGGCCCTTAAAATGAAGTAAATCGGCATAGTTAAGTTGTAAGGTAGTTTTTTGGGTATCTAGCATCATCGCTTTTTGAGCAAAATTTAATGCATTGGTAAACTCACCTTGTAGAGAAAGAGCAATTGAATAATTACTATAAATTGAAGCGCTTTGCCGCCCCGAATCTATCAGTTTTTGGTAGTTATTCTCTGCAGCCTTCAAGTCACCCGATAATAAATATACATCAGCGACTGTTTTTAGCGTTACAATATCGTTAGGGTTATAACTTAATACCTCCTTTAAATATTTTAATGCGTTAACACGTTTCCCCGATGTGAGATACGCTATTGCAAGGTTTCTTGTCGCTAATAAAGTTGGCCTTATTTTATATGCCATTTTCGCATGCTTTAAAGATTCTTCAAGGCGACCTATACGCTTAAAATAAATAGCCAAAATAATTTCTCTTTGGTATTCCTCTAATGATGAGTTTTGAATTCTGCTAATAATTTTTTCGGCTTTAATGTGTTCCCCCGTTTGTTGATATATTTCAAGTAGGTCAATTAAATAAGCAGGACTGTCACTGTATGAAGTTGGCGCTCGTTCAAGTTGAAATTGTAACTTTGTTATGAGCGCTATATTTTTGGAAGACTTATAAAGTCGTAAAATTATTTTTCGGTATAAAGGGTATAAGGGCTTAAAATCTGGCTGTTGCAATAACAAGGCTTCAGCCATGGCGCGTTGTTTTTGAGTACTACCTAAATCATTCGCAGTTAGGGTAACTAAAGATACATATTGCCTGATAAACTCATCTGACAATAACAGTTCCCTATTTGACAGGATGCTTGAACTAAGCAAGTTTTGTATCGAAGATAGTGTTGAGTTATAAATATTTAGATAGCTTTCCTTATCTGTTGCACTTCGTATTGTGCCTACCATTGTGGCGTTTTTATCTAATTCGTTTAGTGTAAAGTCACAAGATAAAAGACTACAATCTAATACAGGAATCAGTAGCTTAGTAGCTCTTAGCGCAGCAGCTAAATTATTTAGGCCTGCATCATTACCAAGTATTAATTGTGTTTGTGTAACTTCCTTGCTCGAAATTAAAGCAAACTTGCGATCCGCAAGTACATATTCGGTTATTGCATCTTTGACGCCAAGACTAAGTAAGCGCTTTTGTGTATCCGTAACTTGGCTACTCACTGTAAATTCTACTGGCATCAAAGCTATCCTATCTATCGGTTTCGATGAATACCAAAGCCAGCTCCCCGCACTCAATAACAGACAAAGAACCACAGTAAGAAATAATCTTCTATTGAAAAAACGTTTACTTACGTTGTTATTATTTTGATAGCTTTTAACATCTACAGTCAGGCTTTCAAAACTAAGTGAGTCTAAAATCCGCCTAAACTGAGATGCTACGGCACGAGCGCTTTCAGGTCGTTTATCAACTTTGAATGCTAATAATTGTTTAAGTAAAGGCACTAAATCGGCAGATAACTCTTTGATCGATTCATAACTTGCGCTACAAGGAAATGACATTATTTGTTTTGCTAAATCTTGCCCTATATTACTCGATGCTTGTTTTGAATAGGCATGGTAGCCTGTTAATAATTGATAAGCTATTAGCCCTAGTGAAAACAAATCACTACGAAAATCCATAGTTTGATTATTCAATTGTTCAGGCGACATTGCCTTTAAACTGCCATAATCAGTGCCTATATTTGTCGCTTCAGCCCCTTTAATTTTTGAGATACCAAAATCTGTTATTTTAACTGTGTCTTCATCACTAACTAATACATTGGCAGGTTTCAAATCGAGATGTAGTATGCCTTTATCATGAATTGCAGCTAGGCCATCGCTGATATGAATAAGTATTTCTAACTTTTTAGTAAGAGTGAGACTCTGTTCTTTCATTAAATGGGCTAAGGTCGTTCCTTTAACATACTCCATTTCTAATAAAATTTGTTCATCCCGATGAATTATCTTATAAAGCTGCACTATATTTGGGTGATTTAAGCTTGCAATTAACTTTGCTTCGATGATGGCTCGCTCAGTATTATCTCCAGCTAATTTCATAACTTTGAGGGCTACTTGTCTATTCAACTCTAGATCTGTTGCAAGGTATATCGTACTCATTCCTCCTTGCGCCAAAACTTGTATTTGTTTGTAATAATCCTCTAACACAAACTATTCGATCCATCATATGTAAATAATTAGTCTAGTATTTAATGTTAATTAAATGCAAAGTCAATATATACAATATGATAGTGTAATATTATTTACTAAAAGACCAAAAGAGAGCTGTATGGCTATACTGACTAAGTTAAACTCAAATATGAGCTTTTATCTGCGCGACTTTCATCGTTTTGGTCGGCTAGCCCACTCAGTTGACACCTTATTAAACTACCCAGAAGTGACACGTATTCATGCAGTAATAGAGTGGGTTAAACCACACTGGTACATTCGTGACTTAAGCAAAAATGGTATTTGGCTAAACGGTAAACGACTTGATAAGCAAACCAATTCCGTATTAGCCCTAAATGATCGCATCAGCTTTTCAGAAATAAATAACTTAGATTACCAGTTAACTTCTATCGATCCACCAAGAGACCTTTTACTACCGGTCAATGGAACAAATACACATTGTATGTTGCTCGAACCTTATCATTTTTTACCCGATAGCCAACACCCCAAAGCTGTTATTTATTACGACCCTGAGAGACTCTCTTGGTGTTATGAAAATACAGAAACTCACCAATTAACACTCTTAAAAGATGGCCAAAAAATAACAATTGCAGAACAGCAGTGGCAGTTTTTTCAAGCAGAAATGGCATCACAAGAAAACACGCTGAATTTAAGTCCTACGTCTATTAATAACCTTAAATTTATGTTCAATTTAAGCTTAGATGAAGAGCAAACCGAATTAAAAATAAGGCAACATAATAAATTAGTTGACCTAGATGTTCGCTCTCACCACTATCTTACTTTATTGCTGGCTCGTAATAAATTGACTGATATCAAAAATAAATTTGAACCTGATGTACAGGGCTGGGTACAAGTTAAGAAATTAGCACGCGATCTCGGTATTAATGAGAGCCATGTCAATATTCAGATCCACCGTGCGCGAAAACAGTTTATGGACTCTTTCAATAATATATTATCTGCTGATATTTTGATTGAACGTAAACGAGGTAAAGTTCGTTTTGCAGGGACGTGCTTTACAATTGTAAAGGGGGCGAATTGTGAATCAACAGAGCCTAAAAATTAAGAAATGGCTGTGGCAACGAGCTGAGCTACAGCCATTCACTGGTCAATTACTGAGCTATTATTTGTAGCGAACAACTGTAGCGAATAGCCTTATTTATCAATGATTTAAATTCAAGGCTAAATGCCACAAGCGACTCTTCCATAGGGTAACAAGCAATACACTTGTCAAGCTCTTCAGTAAGCTGATTAAGCATACTAACTGATATTGGATTTTCAGCCTCTACGCCATATTGATGCTTCCAAAACCGCTGTAGTATAGGAGCATCATTTAACATAGTTATATACTCATAACCATCATGCCAAAGCTCATCTGTCAAAGAGCATTGAAATTCAGGCTCATCGAGATGAAATGTTGTAGATGATAGAACGACCTTTCTCATTATTATCTATTCCAAAATTGACATTAAAAACAGTTTCCCGGTGCACCATTTAGTTCAGGGAACTGAGTAACAACCTCTCCATTTGGCTTAATTATCAAGCGGGCGCACTTCTCTTGCTGAGTACCAACTACCATCCCTAGGTTAGCATCATACCTAATACGAGAATCAGGCTGTACTGTTCGTGATTTATTAGTTGCATTTTGTACTTGTTCGCAAAATTGTTGTGCATCTTGAATTGTTGCACAATACTGAGGCAAAAATTGACTGGCTTGTACACCTGCAGTGCAATGCCTTTGCTGAATATGAGCAAAAGATTGTGCTGTTACATCACATATTGGGTCTGCAGCCGCCTGAGTTGCAGAAATAAATAGGTAACTGATAAAGCTGCTATAGATAACCGAATTAATTAATTTCATTACTGTCTCCTTTGCAATCTAAATTGATAGGAAGTCACTCTTCCTTTCTCAATCTAGATATTAGGGAGAAATATTCCATAACAAAGTATTACACAGTGCAGGTAATACTTCGTAATAACAATCTCTAATTAGAAGACCTATCTTTTGGTGACTTGGTTGACATACCAAGTACACACTTACTTACATGATGTAACACAACTAAAAGGAAACGAGGATGTCTATTTATAAATTATTAGTTAAAAACGACTCAACTAACCCAACACGATTTGCAATTTTCCAAGAAAAGCCATCATTAGATGTTGGCGGTAATGTATTCACATTAGCTTGGTTTAGCAAGTATGCATATCAAGGAACAACTGCCGAATTTGCTTGGGAAATTGACTACAGTGCAATTTGGTCAAGACCAGGTCAAGAGCTTCGCCCTGGCGTTATCTGTAAAACATCACAATCAAAACGAGTTGATTTAGATGGTGCGAATACAGTCACTTTAGGCTACGACAATGTTAATGATGCCTTTAACATGAGCTCTCCTGTAAAAGGTAATAGTGGCAGTATTTTTACAAATTGTGACGAGACAGTACCTAATTCAAACACCACTCCATCAGCTGCTGCGGGTATTGGTATTGCTATGAGTGGTGCGGGGACTTTTTTAGTCAGTACGCAACCGAATATGAATTTAACATGGACACCCAAGCCTAAATATTACCTTGTTGCTGGTAACTTCAAAACTGGCGAAATTTTAGATACGCAAACAATCATGAACAGTGGCAGAGCTCTCGAAATTCCATATCAAGGAATTTTAACGCAGAGCGTAACCTTAAATAGCCAAAATGTTTTAGTACTAAATTAATGCTAATTTGTGTGCGCTAATTAATGGCGCACACATTAATTGGAGGGAATCAAATATGGCTGCTCTAGATAATCAACATACTTATGATATAGATAGTTTATTATTTGCAATGCAACAAAAAAACTTAGTGTATAACTACGACTTTCGTTATTTTAGTAATCAAACGAATACACAACCTATTAAGTATAACCACCCCGATGGCTGGATATACAGTGATCCAGGTAATGGTTCACAAATTAGTTCAGAAAATAACGGCTGTCGAATCGTTACCAGTACAGAAGAAAACGCCACAATGAGCTTTCGACAAAATATTCACGAGTTTCCAAGATGGAAAGAAACTCTATGTTCTGAACACATTAGCTGTGTGGCACAGTTAAATGTTAAAGGAACAGGCGAGCTACACTTTTGCTTGTCAGACGCTATTACATATATCCAAAGAACATACACAATCCAAAACAGCCAAGAACTCAATATATCTACCGAATTAGAAATTGCAATGGATGCAAAAACTGTTTTTGTTGAACTTTCGTGCTCTTCCCCGTCTGTCGTTATTTCTGTAAAAAAAATATTCGCAAACAAGGGCTATATAGCTTTAGCTAGTCTGCCTTGTATTGTTGCAGGTGTCATTGGTGAGCGAAAGCAGTACGTAGCAACAGAACAAGCACCAGCAGAAGAACTACCTCTATGTACTATACCAATTGCATTGAACAGTGATCAAACACGGCTAAACTCGGTTATTAACTATCGCTTCGGCAAGCAAGGTGAATTTTCTTTATTACCTGATTTTAGAGGATATTTCAGCCGTGCTTGGGATAACTCAGCCGGTAGAGATAAAAATGCCAAACAACGTAAAATGTCAGGTGATTCGAATAATATTGGTGACCTAGTGGGTACAACAGAGCCCGATATATTTAAAGAGCATCAACATACCATTACTTTTAAGCCTGTGAATATGCTTAATCCTGAAAAAGGAAGTCCAGCCTATGGTGTTAATCTTGCAGCGAGTACTCAAACTCAGATCACGACAGAGGGTGACCTTGAAACACGTCCAATCAATATTGCAGAATTATTTACAATTAAGTGGGCTTAATATCTTTTAGGAAGGTGTGCCAGAGCAATGACTAACTATACTTTAAAAGTTAAAAATAACTCCAGCAATGCAACTAGTTTTTGTGTATTTATGGCCTTACCTGAAGAGCAAGCCCAAAATAGTTCGTTCTATACACTTGCATGGATGGTCAAATATGCTGAACCAAATACGATGATAAGATTTTCATGGAGCGATATCTTCAATGTTATTTGGTCACAACCTGGAAGACATTTACAATCTGGCGTTATTTGCGATGTTAGGGAACCTAATTTTTTATCATTAAGTCGAAGCATTAAAATAAACGCCGCTGCATCTCAATGTCTTAACATTAACCCACCTGAAAAAGGATTTACGACATTACAATATAATAAAAAGCAGCTAACTTACTGTTTTAGCAAACTTGAAAAAAGCAATAATGATCAAATAACGATCAACTGTGATTCTGAAGTACCTAACTCAAAAACTACATCCCCTCACATTGCTGCAGGTATTGGAATAGGGCTTTCGGGTTCAGGGTTATTCTTAGTTAATACCCAACCTAATTTGGCATTTATGTGGCCTGTACCACCTTTTAAGTTTTATTTATCTTTTGGTTCCGTTAAATGGGGAGAAATAATTGACCGCGAATCATGGCTAGAGAGAGCTGTACTCGTTTCATTTAATGATACTACCGAATGTGAAGCCATCTTAAACATTAACAATCGCCTCAAAGTAATCAGGTAATACCCCGATTAACGGGGCATTACACAAACGCTTTTACTTTATCTCAACACGTTGTGAGCGCATTACAATTTCATCGTTAAGCTCAATCCCAAGACCTGGTTCTTCTGATACTTCAAAAAAGCCATTTTTAGGTTGTGGATCTTGTAAGCACAGCTCTCTGTTCCACTTTTTAATCGCATAAGTATGATGTTCATGAATTAAAAAGTTAGGGATTGCTGTTTCTAAATGTAATGCTGCCGCGGTTGCAACCGGCCCACCACACACGTGTGCCTGAATACGCACGTCAAAAATATCTGCGTAATCACATACTTTTTTAGTTTCAGTAAAGCCACCACATAAACCAATATCTGGCTGTAGTACATCAATGCTTTGATCTTCTAAATATGGACGCACGCCCCAACGATTATATAAGCGCTCACCGCCTGCAATAGGCACAGCCACTTTATCAGCCACTTTGGCATGTAATGAGTGGTTTAAATAATTCACCGGCTCTTCAAAATACATACAATCAAATTCTTCTGCAATCTCACCAATTTGAATTGCTGATGTCGCACCAGGTAAACTGTGGCATTCAAAAATAATGTCAACTTCATCACCCACAGCTTCACGAATAGCCTGCATACGAGCGCGGTATAGTTTCATTTCTGGGCGAGAAATAATATTTGTGCGATCGTAATAGGTGTTGCCGTCTTTATCGTATTGAATTGGGTCAACCTTTACCGCATCGTAACCTTCCGCTACTGCTTTTAGTGCCGCTTCGGCATATTCTTGTGGCTGGACTAGCGCTTTAAACTCACTGTCCCAGTCAAACTGCAGTTGTGATGCGTAAGTACGTAGCTTGTCATTAACTTTACCGCCTAATAATTGGTATACCGGCAAGCCAAGTGCTTTACCCTTTATATCCCAAAGCGCAGTATCAATCGCACTCATTGCAGCATAAACTACCGGCCCACCACCTAAACCCCAAAAGCTTTCACGCAACATACGTGACCATAGTTTTTCAGTTTGAAACGGGTCATGGCCAATTAAAAAGGCATCTGCCATTTCTTTGATCATCGCAGCGGCAGCACTGTGACCTAAGTCATACGCAAGGCCGGCTTCACCTACACCGCTAATCCCTTCATCAGTATGAATACGAACAAATACCGGCGTCCATGCAGGACGCTCAGGACAATGAATGTCAAAGACTTCAACGCGATTTACTTTCATAAAAAATTCCTTATTAACCTTTATCGGTTATTTTGCAAAACTTGGGTCAAGACGATACGCTTTTCGTAACATGGCAGGCCATGCTAGCTGCCCCCCAGTACTGCCGCTGTGAACAACGTTCGCTTGATTATAAATGTTATCAATAATAGCTTGTGGTACTGCAATCGCTTCTTGTGCACTTGATTGAATAGCTAACTGTATTTCACAGGCACGTTGAAGGTCATAAAAGCGCATAAACGCATCACCTACTGTTGGCCCTACCGTTAAGCCGCCATGATTCACCAATAGCATATGGTTGGTGCTACCTAAATCTGTTTGCAGGCGTTTACGCTCATCATCATTCACCGCTAGGCCTTCATAACCATGGTATGACAGAGAGGGTAATGAAAACATCGAATACTGACTTAACGGTAACAGCCCTTCTTTTTGTGTTGCAACTGCAATGGTTTCTTTAGTGTGTAGGTGTATTACGCAATGGGCATCCTCGCGTACTTCATGAATGGCACTGTGAATGGTGAATCCCGCAGGGTTAATATCAAATGGAGTATCGTCAATAATGCGGCCATTTAAATCAACTTTAACTAAGTTAGATGCAGTGATCTCATCAAACGTTAAACCGAACGCGTTTACTAAATAATGATCCGTACCTGGTAGGCGAGCAGAAAGGTGCGTATAGATTAAATCCCCCCAACGAAAATGGTCAACTAATCGATAACATGCGGCTAAATCAACACGTAGTTGCCACTCTTGTTCTGATACTTTATTTTTTAAATCGAGCTGGGGTAAATCAAACATAACAAGCCTTTTAAAACACAGCATAGCGCTAGTGATTGTAGATGTTTAGAAGTCTAAATGAGTATTCGCATGATGGCAATCACCAAATAAAAAAGCCACACAAAGGTGTGGCTCTTTTTAGATTGCGTTAGCGATTATTGTACTTTTGATAGGTAATCGGCAATTGCTTCAAATTCTTCATCAGTCACAGTCGCAACCATTGCTTTCATCGCCATAGACATACCATTGCTACGTGCGCCTGACTTGATGTCTTTCATTTGCGCTACTAAATACTCTTTGTTTTGACCATTTAGTTTAGGGTACATCGCCATAATAGGTGCTTTACCATCTGCACCATGACATGTTTGACAATTTTTAGCGGTGTAAAGTGCAGCGCCATCAGCAGCGGCGGCTGAAAACGAAAAACTTGCGGCTAAACCAATACCCGCGCCTAATAAAAGTGTTTTTATCTTGCTCATTGTATTTACTCTTCTTTTTACGGTTAAAAAAACGGTTGTGATAATTGTAGTCAATAAATCTTTAAAAAGCATACGTCCTTGATAAGGTTTGACGATCAATCAGAACAAATACGTGTATCCCTCATAAAACAAATATTAGCTTGCCTTAGCTGAGCAGATACTTAATAACACCTTACCAAATAAGATCGTCTGGCACTTCAAAATCAGCATACGGATCGTCTTCGTCTTTAGCTTTGTTCTCAGGTTCGACATGAAACACAATATATTTTTCATCAACCTCAGCCACTTTGCGTGCAGGCTCGTCTTCTAATACGTAAAACTGGCCTTCTAATACACAAATAGCTAAACGTCCGCCCGAGAGCGCCTTTTGCGTTTTCTCATTCACATCAAGCCCTTTCACTTTATTTTCATAAGTAAAGTTAAAGGTACGCTCACCGCGAATTGACTCTTGATTGTGATGCTCTAGAATTTGCTTAACACGGGCTACTTGCTCGCGTTGCTTTAATTCTTCTTGGCGCGTTTTGTTAAGCTCTTCGGCTTTTTGCTGCTGCTCAAGCTTGGTTTGCTGAATATGTTTTTGCAAATCATTTGGGTTACTTGTCGCTCCCTTCTTTTGCTTTTTCTGTTGCTTGCGCTTTTCTGATTTAGCAACTTTGGCTTTATGTGATGTTGTTAAACCAGCTTGGAGCAATTGCTCTTGTAGTGACCCCATGGCGTGTTCCCACTAAAAACGAATATTAATGCTATTTTAATCACCAACGAGCGTAAATAACAGCGCTATTGGTATTAATCTAACAAACTACTGAAAACAAAGCATGATTTAGCGCAATAAAGATTAATTTATGAAAACCCTAGGATATAATGCGGTTCAACTAATAAGCAATGTTAACGGCAGTCGATGCGCTTACCTCACTTACTCTTTTGTTCTGTTTTCATTTTTTTTGTTTTATACGCACCACAGCCATTGTTAAGTTTATTTGCCACTGAATTTAATGTAGCGCCTGCTGTTGCAGGCAGCTTAATGACGGCCACTATGTTGCCTTTAGCTATTGCCCCTTTGGTGTATGGACTGTTTTTAGCTAAGCGAAATCCTTTATTGATATTACGCTTCGCTATGTTGTTACTGGGTGTGGGTTGTATCTTATTTATTTATGCCCCGAGTTTTGAGCTACTGTTACTTGTTCGGTTTTTACAAGGGCTGACTTTACCCGCCGCATTGACTGCCATGACCAGCTTTATTGGTATGAGCTATCAAGCCGATACATTACAAAAAAATATGACTCTTTATATTGGTAGTACTATTGTCGGTGGTTATTTTGGCCGAGTATTGGCTGCGCTCTTTAGCGACTTGTGGTCATGGCAAAGTTTTTATTACTTAATTGCTGCCATGTTGATAATACTCGCGCTTAGCATTCCCCATAAACGCTTTGTTTTGAGTCGCTCTAGTGAGGTGTTATCACCTTTAGATTATATGAAACAACTTAAAGAAGGCTCGGCACTTAAGCTTTATGGTGCCATATTTTGTATGTTTTTTTGCTTTGCAGCGCTATTAAACTACTTGCCTTTTATTTTAAAAAAGACCTTTTTAATTAATAACACTCGCGACATTGGCTTAGTTTATAGCGGTTATTTAATTGGCGCGTTAGCCTCTATTTTTACCCCGTGGTTATTAAAAAAAATGACCTCAGCTTGGCGCTTATTGGCATTGGTATTCCTGTTTTATAACCTCAGTATTGTGTTATTAATGAGTCATTCATTGATGTTGTTTTTAATTGCATTCACACTATTTTGTGGCGCTATGTTTGTAATTCATTCAACAGCGGCACCATTGGTTAATAAAATTAGTCACGCTCCACCAAGTGTTACTAATGGTTGTTACGTGTCATTTTATTATAGCGGTGGCGCACTAGGATCGTTATTACCTGGGGTGGTTTATCAAGCACACGGGCAAACCGCATTTATGGCAACACTTCTTGCGGTTTGCTTATGTGGGCTGGGTCTTATTTTGTGGGCTCAGCGCGAGGGTAAAAACATCACCCGCGGCTGATGTTCAGTAAAATCAAAAAAACGCAGTAAATCAGGCTTAGTTAATAACCATGTTTGGGTGTTTTCAAATGGATGGCAATGAAATAAATCGCCAAACCAAATATCCTGATCAAGCCAAAGCGTTACATCTCGTTGCTTATCGTTCATTAAGCTGAGCATTGACACACAACCTGGTGCAACTTTTAAGTACTTAGCTAAGCGCTCATTAGAGGCAAACCCTAAACGCGATAGCCCTTGCTGTTTAGACAACGATTTTAAATCGAGTTGTTTATCATGCGCGGTGATCACTAAAAAATGGCGCTTACCTTCGTTATCTCGCAAAAATAGATTTTTTAAACGTGTTCCTGGGCGATTCACCATCAGCTCGTCAGCATCTAAGCTACCATGCAACGCTGGATGCTCAATCACATCATAGTTAATATCAAGCTGAGCTAACACCGCCGCTAATTTTTGTTTATCTGCTAACATACTACAAACAACGCCCTCTTAATTGCACACTTAAATCTCGCCATAGCACTTCGTTTATTTCATGCTTATCTGCACAATAGTTACGTTGTGCAAGCTCTTTATTGAGAAACTCTACCGCTTGATCTTCTAATTGTAACTTGAGCACGCTCGACTCTTCAAAGTGCTCTTGTTCGGCAAAACGCTTTACATCGCTTCGGGTTAGCTTTTTATTAATATTAATTTGCTCGCGGCTCTTAGCCTTTACAGAGACCACATAGGCAAAAAGCTTGTTACCTTGATCATCAACAGTGTCATAAAATTGTTTATTATTAATTTCGAATGGAGGCTCACCTACCGAGCTGGCACAGCCAAAAAGAAAAGTCATGAAAACTAAAGCGTATTTTTTCATCATGTATTATCGTTTTAGTAAATATTGAGGCCGAGTTTAACAAAAATTAGTTAAAACGGAAAAATTTGTGAAAAAATACTTGACCAAAAACGTAAAAATATTTAAAGTTCACCCCGCTTGAGACTCAGCACTTAAGCATTTACAGTATATGTAAATTAGGAATGTGGGGCTATAGCTCAGCTGGGAGAGCGCCTGCCTTGCACGCAGGAGGTCAGCAGTTCGATCCTGCTTAGCTCCACCACTTTCCTACTCTCTCCTTTAAGTAATATCCTTATTTTATATTCTAAATAAATTTCTCTGTATTTTTTAATCTCTTTGTTTGCTTAGTCGTTTAATTTTGCTAAATCGAGATCAAAAATGCCGAGCAAAGCCCGGCATTTTTATTATTTATTGAGTTGGGTTAGTTATTCGCGAACTTGACCAACACCATTAACTAAATATTTTTCAGTGGTTAATGACTCAAGTCCCATAGGGCCATAAGCATGTAACTTAGTCGTTGCAATACCAATCTCTGCACCTAAGCCTAGTTGTGAGCCATCAGAAAAGCGTGATGACGCATTAACCATAACAACCGACGCATCAACACTACGTTGGAATAACTCTGCCGCCGCATCGTCCTTAGTACAGATAACTTCAGTATGATTTGAACCGAATTGAGCAATGTGCTCAACGGCTGCATCAAAACTTGGCACAATACGAATTGCTAACTCTAAGTCTAAGTACTCTTCACCAAATTCGTTATCGGCAAGTACTATGGCGTTATCAAAATATTCAGCCGCTTTGGCGTCAGCATTAATTTTTACACCTTCTTGACGAAGTACAACTGCACACAGATTTAAAAACTCATCAGCTACATCTTGGTGTACCACTAAACCCTCAAGTGCATTACATACACCAGTACGCTGAGTCTTACCATTAAGCAGTAAATTTAGTGCTACTTCTAAATCAGCATCTTTATCTACATATAAATGACAAACGCCTTTAAAATGCTGAATAACAGGGATTGTGCTGTTTTCAGTAACATAGTTAATTAGGCCTTCACCACCACGAGGGATGATTAAGTCAATGCTATCGCGTTGTTGCATCAATTCCATTAGTAAAGCACGGTCAGGATCAGGAATCACTGAAATTAGCGCAGTTGGTAAGCCATGTTTAGTAAGCACGCTATGCATTACACTGGCAATGGCTTGTGAGCTTTTCAGCGCTTCTTTACCACCGCGTAAAATAACACCGTTACCTGACTTAAAGCACAATGCACCTGCGTCAGCCGTTACATTAGGACGCGCTTCATAAATCATACATACTACGCCAAGTGGTACACGCATTTTACGAATTTTAATACCATTTGGGCGTTCAGTAATGTCACGTAACTGGCCAACAGGATCGTCTAATGAAACAATCACTTCGATACCCTCAGCCATGGCTTCAATACGCTCATCATTCAATGTTAGACGGTCAATCATTGATGCTGCTAAATTATTGTCGCGTGCTGCGCTTAGGTCACTTTCATTTTCTTTGATTATAAATTCTTTTTGCTCTCTTAATGCCGCTGCCATATCGGTTAACACTTTGTTTTTAGTCTCGGTATCGAGTAAAGCAAGTGTATGTGCAGCCTTTGCTGCCTGGCGTGATATATCCGTAATTAAACTCATGACTTCTCCAATAATGCGATATCTTTTTCTGAAATAATTGGTCCAATTGAATCCTGCATTTTTTCGCTGAATTCACTCTGCTCGTTATCTGCAATAAAGTTTAACAAGCAGCTACTGTAATTTGCTGTGGCTTTAGCTAAACGCGTACCATCTTCACTGCGAACTAAGATAGTGTCGCCCACAGCAAACTCGCCATGTACTTCTCTGATCTCATCGCCACGTAAGCAACCGTCTTCACCTTCTAATGAGTCATCAAATGACCCTTCAACAACGACTTCCCCCTGCTCATTGGCGGTATGTGTCATCCAGTGAATAGAATCTTGCATTGGTTTTTCATAAGGCAAGAATACGCTACCTGGGTTTTCACCGGCTAACAAGCGAGTAAAGGTTTCTTCTTTAAAGCCATTAATAATGTAAGTTGCAATACCATGTGAAGTGGCTTTCTCTGCCGCTTCAATCTTGGTTTTCATACCACCTGTACCTACCGCACTGGTAGCACATCCTGCCATAGCATAAATAGAATCATCAATTGATTTTATTTCAGGCAATAATACGGCATCGTCATGCAGATTTGGGTTTTTATCATACAAGCCATCTACATCAGAGAAAATCATTAATGCATCTGCATCAGCGGCTGCTGCAACCATGGCTGATAAATTATCGTTATCACCCACTTTTAAATCATCTGTTGTTACTGCATCATTTTCATTAATGATAGGTAGCACGCCGTGTTCTAACAATGTAAATACGGTTTCACGGATACTCTGGTAACGCTCACGGTCACGTAAATCACCATGAGTTAATAATAGCTGTGCTGATGGAAAATCAAAGAAACGATCCCACATGGCCATCATTTCTGTTTGCCCTGCTGCAGCCATCGCTTTTTTCATTACCACTGAACGAGGTTGGTCTGATGGAAATAAATGTGAGCCAGCCGCTACAGAACCAGATGAAACTAAAATAACCTCAATTCCACGTGCGCGACAGCGGACAATAAACTGTGCGATGGTTAATAAGTAACGTGAACGACAGCCATCTTGATCGGGTGCAATTAAGGCACTGCCCACTTTAAGTACGATACGTCGCCAATTTAACTTTTGCATAAGTGCTCAACTTTCCATTTAATTTGTATTCATCACATAGATGAATGAAACCAGGTCGCCATGTTTATAAACACAGCGTCGAATTTATTTATCATTGCCCACACTTTTTACACACACGTACACCGTCTCTAAAACTAGCGTTTTAAATTGAGATGCAAAAAATAAATAGTATTAACCCAATAAATAAATCGGATCGTACTAACTAAAAAAATATAAAGTGTTGTTTATGTATCGCTGTAAAAAGCTGTGTGCGGCCTTTTTATTAACAACATACATAGAGCCTCTTAAGTCTGGTACACCAACAGATAGGGTGATGACTTAAGGACCGAGATTTAATCGCCACGATGGGGATTAAATATTGAAAGGTAATAGTTCAACTCAAACTTTTATTTATCTGCATTGAGCAAATAAACACTTTGAGCAAAACCATACCAAAGAGTACGGTAAATGATATTGTGTGTTCAAATATAACAAAACAAAGCAAAAACAATCAGTAAGAGAGTTAAGATGTTTATATCTAACATAATCTAGTATTTAAACTACAAACTTGATTAGATAACTAATTATTCGAACACGAAGTATAATACGTTAAAGTAGCTGCTTAGATCAAGGCTAAAATTCAAGCTGAATAGGTCAACACTACTAAAGCTAGTGTTTTTTGTATTAAGTATCATGTGGTTAGACTACTATAAATATGAATTATATAGACTATAAATTTGATAACATTTTAGAAAATGACGTTAACACTAAATAAATAAGTATTATTTATTAGCTAAATTGAATTTACACGTGTATACCCACTGTATTACTGGTTGGTAACCGTTATACTTTTAAACATTATTAATATTAAGGAGTTTTTACTCTATGTCAGCAATTTATATAGCCGGTATTGCATTGTGTTCGGTGCTAGCCCAATGGGTCGCCTGGGCGTTCAGAGTACCCGCTATTCTGTTTTTGTTGCTTACTGGGCTTTTATTAGGGCCATTTAGTGGCGTATTAGACCCAGATGCCTTATTAGGCGATTTACTTTTTCCTGTGGTGTCTTTAAGCGTTGCTGTGATTTTATTTGAAGGGTCTTTAACACTACATTTTCGGGAGCTTAAAGGGATCAGTAAAGTCGTAAGAAACCTCTGCTCTATTGGTATGCTTATGACCTGTGTCGTTATTAGCTTAAGTGCCTATTGGTTATTAGAGTTAAATTGGCGAGTCGCAGCAGTGCTTGGCGCTGTGCTTGTTGTAACCGGACCAACGGTTATTGCGCCACTGCTTAACTCAATGCGACCCACTCAAGATATTGACCGTATTTTACGCTGGGAAGGCATAGTCATAGACCCTATTGGCGCTTTATTTGCGGTATTAGTATTTGAAGCTGTGATGTTAGTTGGCCAAGGTGAAGTACTTAGTCACACTATAATTGCACTAGTTAAAACCGTTGGGGTTGGTTTAAGTATTGGTGTGGTTTCGGGTTGGATCACAACGCAACTGATGCGCCGCGAATGGTTGCCATTTGAGCTACATAAATTTGGCATTTTAGCGTTAGTGTTAATTAGCTTTTCGATTTCAAACCATTTAAGTCATGAGTCAGGATTATTGGCCGTGACTGTATTTGGTATTTGGTTAGCTAATCAAGATGACCTAGAAATAGATTCGGTGCTTGAGTTTAAAGAAGATCTGTCGATGATTTTGATCTCAACCTTGTTTATTTTACTCGCTGCCAGATTACAACTATCTGACTTAATGATGCTCGACAGCGATGTATTTATATTTTTAGCTATTGTGCTATTTATTGCGCGCCCGTTGTGTATTGCTATTTCAACCTTTGGCACCGATTTACCAATGAAGTCTCGCTTGGTGCTGGCTTGGATTGCGCCTCGCGGTATAGTTGCTGCAGCCGTAGGCTCTGTATTTGCGTTAAGTATGATAGAAGCCGGTGTAGCGGATGCACAAAAAATGGTGCCATTGATATTCACGGTTATTATCGTCACTGTGGTACTGCAAAGCTTAACGGCTATCCCTGTTGCTAAGTTGCTAGGGGTGCGCCAGCCCTCCCCTAATACTATTTTAATTATTGGTGCCAACCATGTATCTCGTGCTATTGCTCGTGGTTTAAAGGAACAAAACATTCCCGTTCACTTATCAGATCCTGCTTGGGAAAACTGTAAAATGGCACGTATGGATGGTTTGCCTTGTTATTATGGTAATCCACAATCTGAGCATGCTGAACGCTATTTACCTTTAACCACTATTCGCAGTGTTTTAGCGCTTTCACCTAATCGTCATCATAACGCATTAGGGGTGCAGTATTTTTCTCATTTATTGAATGAAAAAAATGTATTTTCACTACGCTCATCTTCATCACATGCTAAAGCAAATAAAGACAGCGCGACGTTCTTATCACGACAAATTCTGTTTGGTGAAAACGGAGCATATGCACGCTTAAGCAGCGTTATTGCCAAAGGCGGTAAAGTGAGTGCAACACGAATATCTGAAGAATTTAGCTGGCAGCAGTATTTAGAAATGAACCCTGAAGCAATTCCACTGTTTATTCTCAAAGGGGATAAAGACAGTGATGAAGACGCTCCAGTGAAAATGAGGCCTTTTACTAGTGATATGGAAAAGCCACCACAAGAGGGTGAACGAGTAGTTGCATTGCAACCGCCTAAAATATCGCTATTAAAAGATCCTGCCAATAACAAAGTCAAAGACAATAAAAAAGACGAGTAATAACTAAAAAAAGCGAGAGTGCGGCAAAAGCACTCTCGCTTTTTTACATAGGTAAGCGCGCGCGGGTAACGACACTGGCTGGCATTTTTTCAGCAAGTTTAGTTAATGCTCTCTCTATTTTTTTATGTGTCGCTTTATCAGCTACCGTGGTGTTAAACAGCCAACGATAAGCATCTTCGAAATCTCTTGGACTACCATAACCTTGATTAAACAAACCAACTAATCGTAATTGCGCTTTTAAGTTGCCTTGCGCTGACGCCTCACGTAAGTAGGTTATTGCCATGGTTTTGTCTTTTTGGACCAACCGGCCAACGTCGTAGTAGCGACCTAGTTGCTCTAATGCAGCCGCTAAGCCCTGCTCAGCCGCTTTTTTCATGTAATACACACCTAAAGCAACATCGCGCTCAACACACACTTTATAAGCGAGCATATCACCGTATAGGAATTGATATGATGGCAATGCCATTTTATTGGCTCGCGCTTCTATATCTTGCACTAACTGGCAATTATCTGCCTTTACGCGCGCTAGATGAGTGTTCTCATTAATTAAAGCTATTAACTCAGATTCAGTATACAGCGGCACAGCTGCAGGGCTTTCTTCAGCTAAGCTATTGTTTATATTAAACAAAGAAAGTGTAAGTAGTGATAATGACCACACTGAGCAACGAGAAGATAAACGCATATTAACCACTTTAAAAATAAACTTACCAAATAATATACAAAGATCGTTCCACTATTAATAGCGTCACTTTTCTGCAGACATAAAAAAAGCTGCACATGGCAGCTTTTTTCAACTTAAACCCAATTATGCAAATGGGCTACGAAGTATCATCGTTTCAACACGATCAGGACCTGTAGAGATAATATCAACAGGTACGCCAGTGATTTCTTCAATACGTTTAATGTAATCAATTGCCGCTTTAGGTAAGCCTTCAAGCGATGTTACACCCACTGTATTTTCAGACCAGCCAGGCATTTCTTCGTATACTGGCGTTACTTTATCGTAACCTTCAGCTGCTAATGGCGTCACGTTAGTCACAGTACCATCTTCAAGCTTATAACCAGTACAGATTTTAAGTGTTTCTAAACCATCTAAAACGTCAAGTTTAGTTAAACAAAATCCTGAAATACTGTTGATTTGAACTGCACGGCGCATAGCCACTGCATCTAACCAACCTGTACGACGTAAACGACCTGTAGTAGCACCAAACTCATGACCTTTGTCACCTAAATGCTTACCGACTGGGTCTTGCTTATCAAGGCCGTCGTAAAGCTCTGTAGGGAAAGGACCTGAACCTACACGTGTTGTGTACGCTTTAATGATACCTAGCACATAATCAAGGTGTAATGGGCCAAAACCCGCACCTGTAGCAACGCCACCAGCGGTGGTGTTTGAAGATGTTACATAAGGGTAAGTACCATGATCGATATCAAGTAGTGTACCTTGAGCACCTTCAAATAAGATGTTGTCACCGGCGTTACGCGTTTGATCTAAAAGCTCAGTTACATCAACTACCATTGCTTTTAAAATATCAGCAACAGCCATTGCATCATCAAACGTTTTTTGGAAGTCAACAGCGTCTACTTTGTAGTAGTTAACTAATGTGAAGTTGTGGTATTCCAATACTTCTTTTAACTTAGTAGCAAATAATTCAGGATTGAATAAATCACCAACACGTAAACCACGACGTGCTACTTTATCTTCGTACGCTGGACCGATACCACGACCCGTTGTACCGATTGGTTTATCGCCACGCGCAGTTTCGCGAGCTACATCTAATGCAACATGGAAAGGCAATATTAGCGGACATGCTTCACTGATTAAAAGACGTTCACGTACAGGTACGCCACGCTCTTCAAGCATGCCAATTTCTTTCATTAGCGCTTCTGGTGATAAAACAACACCATTACCAATCACACATTTAACATTGTCACGTAATACACCCGATGGAATAAGGTGTAGAACTGTCTTTTCACCGTCGATCACTAAAGTATGGCCTGCGTTATGACCACCTTGATAACGAACTACTAAAGATGCTTTATCTGTAAGGAGGTCAACTACCTTACCCTTACCTTCGTCACCCCATTGGGTGCCTAGTACAACAACGTTTTTACCCATTGCAAATTCACTTAGAGAAAATTAGGACGAGATTTTACCAGAAAACTAAAGCAATGTTCACCCCGTTTAGCTTATTTTTTCCTCGTGCGGGTAGTAAACATCAGTGTTTCGTTAATAATCACATAAATAACAGTCATTTATAAACTTAAAATTCAGATAACAAAAAGCCCTGCAATTGCAGGGCTTTCAAGTTTAACTAAAGCTATGATTACTGAGCTTTCGCGCCTTTCATGTATTGGAAGAAGTCGCTATCCGGTGATAACACCATCACGTCTTGCTTTCCTTTGAAAGTTTGCTTATAAGCTTCTAAAGAGCGAACAAAGCTAAAAAACTCAGGGTCTTTATTGTAAGCACTAGCGTAAATCGCAGCAGCGTCAGCATCACCTTGACCACGAACAGAACGAGCATTACGTTCGGCGTCGGCAAGCATTACTGTTACGCGACGGTCAACACCTGCACGAATTGTTTCTGCTTTTTCCTGACCTTCAGAGCGGTGCTCTTTAGCAACTGCAGTACGCTCAGCGCGCATACGTTGATAAATAGAGCTACTCACCTCTTGTGGTAAGTTAATTTGCTTAACACGCACATCAAGTACTTCAATACCCAGCTCACTAGCACTTTCAGATGCTTGTACTAACGCTTCTTCCATCAGCTCGCTACGCTCACCAGATACAATTTCACGAATAGTACGCGTACCAAAGTTAGTACGTAGGCCATTATTTACTTTTTGCTTAAGCAGTGTTTCAGCGTATTGCTTGTCACCACGTGCACGCAGGTAAAAAGAGCTAAAATCGTTTACGCGCCATTTTACAAACGAATCAACGATTAAGTCTTTTTTCTCGCTAGTTACAAAGCGATCTGGTGTGCCATCTAGTGTTTGAATACGTGCATCAATACGACGTACTTGGCTAAAAAATGGGACTTTTAAGTGTAAACCCGGGCCATAAACTACAGCTTCATCATCGCTGTCTTTTTGCACTTTACTAAATAAAAGTACAATCGCCTTTTGCCCTTCAGAGACCACGAACACCGACGAAAAAGACATCACAATGGCGGCTAATAGGATTACTAAACTAAAGTTTTTCATTGCTCTTATCTCCCGTCGTTAAAGCGATCATTGTTAAAGCGATCGTTACCACTATTAACAGTGCTGTTGCGTGACGTATTTACCTTGTTACGTAAATCGTTTATATCGCTTGAGCTAGGTAAAGCAATACGTGTTGATGAACCCTGTTTTTCCATGATTTTATCAAGTGGTAGGTACATCATGTTGTTGCCACCTTTAACATCAACCAACACTTTAGAGCTATTACCTAGCACTTCTTGCATCGTGTCTATGTATAAACGCTCACGTGTTACTTCTTTAGCTGCTTGGTATTCTGGAAGTAATTTCTCAAAACGGGCCACTTCACCTTGCGCTTCTAAAGTAATACGTTCTTGGTAACCTTCAGCTTCTTGCGTCATACGAGTCACTTGACCACGCGCACGCGGTTCAATTTCACGGGCATACGCTTCTGCTTCACGAATAAAGCGTTGCTCATCCTCTTGGGCCGCAATTGCATCATCAAACGCATCTTTAACTTCCATTGGTGGACGAGAGTCCTTGAAGTTAACGTCAGTTACGATTAAACCTAAGTTGTAAGGTTCGATGATTTGATTTAGCTCATCCCAAGTATTTTGACGTACAACTTCACGGCCGTTTGTCAGTACTTGGTCCATTTTTGAATGGCCAACAACATAACGCAGCGCACTATCTAATGCTTCTTCAAGGCTGCTGTCAGCGTTAGTGACACTAAACTTGTACAAGTAAGGGTCGATTACTCGATACTGTACTTCAAATTCAACGCTTACTACGTTTTCATCTTCGGTTAGCATAAAACCTGATGCTGATAACGAGCGAACAGCTTCGATATCGACTGGA
Organism: Pseudoalteromonas sp. 3J6; assembly: GCF_903995135.1. Lineage (GTDB taxonomy): Bacteria > Pseudomonadota > Gammaproteobacteria > Enterobacterales > Alteromonadaceae > Pseudoalteromonas. The sequence goes on from NZ_LR877185.1 coordinate 4,082,768, forward strand.
ATAACCGTTTCAACAAAGGTCATTTTCCAACGCAAGCCAGGATCTGCAATTCGGTCAAACTTACCAAATTGAAGAACGACGCCGCGCTCAGCTTCTTTCACCGTATAAATACCGCTTAACGCCCATACAATTGCAGCGATAATAAGTACAAATGAAATACCGGCTCCGCCAAGTCCACCGCCGCTACCATTGCCGGATTTTTTACCGCCAAATAAGCCGTTAAACTTGTTACTGAATTTACGGAACACCTCGTCTAAATCAGGTGGGCCTTGATCACGTCCGCCTTTGTTATTCCACGGATCTTTGTCATTGCCATTATTACCCGGTTCATTCCAGGCCATAGCTATACTCCATTGTTATCTAAATAAATTCGGAAATTGTGTTAAATCTAACAAATCTTCTGCGTTTCTTATACTAAAACCGACATTAATCTTGCAGTTTTTAATCTCAGCTAATAAAACTTTCAATTTCAGGACCAAAATCTTTAATTAAACGGTTCCACTCAATCATAGGCAATCGTACATCAAGCAACCAATTACCTTGTTCATCAAACCGCTCATTGTGTACTGCACTTAAATTAAATAGTGATGCTCTTAAACGCCCATATTGTGGTGCGAGTAATAACGTTTCATTAAGCATTTGCTTAGCGAGTAAATCGCTAATAGCTTCACTAAGTAATTCACAGCCTTCGCCAGTTTTTGCAGATAGCCATACCCTTATAGGTTGGCCCTCGTCATCACGATCAATACGTGGCGTTACCTCATCTAGCGCATCAATTTTGTTATAAACTAATAACTGCGGTACCTCGTCGGCTTCAATTTCTTTGAGGACTTCTTGTACCTGTTCAATATTTTCTTTTCGGCGAGGATCAGCTACATCTATCACATGCAGTTGTAAATCGGCTTCACGCGTCTCGGTCAGAGTTGCTTTAAATGCAGCTACCAAATCATGCGGTAAGTGTCGAATAAACCCTACAGTATCGGCTAAAATAACAGAACCTACATCACCAATATCGAGTTTACGCAGTGTTGGATCTAGTGTGGCGAATAGCTGATCGGCTGCATATACATCTGAATCGGTAATATAATTAAACAGTGTTGATTTTCCGGCATTAGTGTAACCCACCAGCGACACTGTTGGAATTTCATTGCGCGTACGAGCACGTCGACCTTGCTCACGCTGTACAGCCACTTTCGCTAGTCGTGCACGAATATTTTTAATACGTGCGCGCAATAAACGTCGATCGGTTTCTAGCTGCGTTTCACCCGGACCACGTAAGCCTATCCCTCCTTTTTGGCGCTCAAGGTGGGTCCAACCACGAATTAAACGTGTAGACATGTGGCGAAGCTGAGCCAGCTCAACTTGGAGTTTACCTTCATGAGTACGGGCGCGCTGAGCAAAAATATCAAGAATAAGTGTTGTTCTATCAAGTACCCGACATTGACAAACACGCTCTAAATTTCGTTCTTGAGACGGGCTCAACTGATGGTTAAAAATGACAACATCGGCATTGTGGATTTTGACAATTTCAGCTATTTCTTCCGCTTTGCCGGTACCGACAAATAGTTTGGGATGTGGTGCTTGACGGCTGCCTTGCACAACCGCCAAACTACTAACACCAGCAGAAGATACCAACATTTCTAATTCATGAAGATCTTCGCGATCCCCATCTTTAGGTAGGTCGATATGGACTAAAATTGCCTGTTCGCCAGATTCATAGCGGTCAAACAAGCATTACGCTCCTAATTTAAAAGTTTCCTGGTTCAGTTTCTTCGGTGTCTTCATTTCCCTGTACACCTTGAAAGTTGACTGCGCGTGCAGGTACAACTGTTGAAATTGCATGTTTATACACCATTTGATTAACAGTGTTTTCCAGTAAAATTACAAATTGGTCAAATGACTGAATTTTACCTTGTAATTTTATGCCATTTACCAAAAAAATTGATACTGGAATGCGCTCGCGGCGTAATGCATTTAAAAATGGGTCTTGTAACGATTGGCCTTTTGCCATGTTATTATTCCTTCGTTCTAGGTGTTATTATAATTAAGTGGCTGAACTAATTTAATAAAGCTAAATTTTGTCCAGCTACTACTAGCTTAGCGAACTTACTACACGATGCAAGTTTTCTTCATCACCGGTTGTTAACCACGTAACGTCAGGCCAACTTCTTAACCACGTTAATTGACGCTTAGCCAATTGACGAGTGGCAGCAATACCGCGAAAAACCATTTCATCATGGTCTATCTCACCCGCAAGGTAATCCCACATCTGTCTATAACCTACACAACGAATAGAAGGCATATTGGGATGTAAATCCTCACGTAGATATAGGGTCGAAACTTCTTTTTCAAACCCCTGTTCAATCATTATTTTAAACCTTTCTGCAATTCGCTGATGTAACTCTTTACGATCATCTGGAGCAATAGCAAATTGATGAAAAGTATAAGGTAAAGGTGGCTGTTTTTGCTTTTGCAATTCAGTCATTGTTTTACCTGTTATACGGTAAACCTCTAAAGCGCGATTAATTCGTTGTGAATCATTTTCACTCATCTTTTTCGCAGCTTGTGGATCTACTTTTAATAGCTCTTGATATAAATGTGGCCAACCGTACTGTTTCGCCTGTACTTCAAGCTCAGCTCTTATCTGCTCATCAGCCTCTGGTAGAGGGGATAATCCATCAATAAGGGCTTTAAAGTACATCATTGTACCTCCAACTAGTACAGGCACTTTACCTTGTTGATGAAATTTATCAATTTTTTCTATCGCATCGCGTCTAAAATCAGCTACTGAATAGGTTTCGCTTGGGTCGAGTAAATCAATTAGGTGATGGGGTGCACGTGCTAGTTCGTCGGCATCCGGTTTAGCGGTACCAATATCCATACCTTTATAAACCAGTGCCGAATCAACGCTGATAATTTCAGTATTTAAATGCTCACACAGTGAAATTGCCAATGCTGTTTTCCCAGCAGCGGTGGGGCCCATTAAAAATATGACCGGTAAATTACTCAACACGAATACCCTAATTAAATTGCGCTAGATAAGACTTTAGATCTATTTTAACTGCTTTTTCACGTAAACGTTCAATTGTTTGCGCATTATTTTGTAAGCGAGTTTGCTGTACTGCAAAGGCTTTACTGGCATAGAACCGTGTAGGTATTACATTTACCTGCCACGCTAGCCACTGATCAATACTTTCTAACTGAGCTTTACACCCATCAAGTAAGGCATCTACCGCGGTACTCACGTCAAGTAAGTACAAGCAAACAGGCAACTTCTTAACCATAACAAATTGTTTTTCAATTAAAAGTTCAAAGCCAAGCAAAGTAAACCATGATTGTTGCGTAGCCAGCAGTTCGATATCTTGTTTTGAGACATTGACCCGTACGGGTAATAACAATGCTTTGCCCTCAAGGCTGCCTTGCTCTTTAATTTGTGCAAGCCAATCATCCGCTAGCGCATATTTAAAGTGTGAACAATAAAGTTGGTTCTCATCATTAAACACACAAGCGCCTTGTTCCATGGTTATTATATCGACAGTACGAAGCGCTGTATCTGATACTTGGGTCTCATCTGATTGTACAAATGGTGCTGGATTATCAAAGTGATGTGCTTGCTGCTCACTCACACCTTGATAAAACGCATTTACGTCATGGTAATTTCGACTTTCAGCACCTTGTTGATTACCTGTACCTTGAGTTGCACCACTATAAGTTGTGCTATGCGCTAAAGATGACCGACTAGGCTGTAATGACGACTTAGGGTAATCAAACGGTTCACTACTGGTAGTAGTGTGTGCATTAAATGCAGCCACTGGTGGGCTATTATCATTAGCTTCACTGGAGTTTGAAAACTCAGCTTGCAGGGGCACAACAACTTGTTTTATCGCTTGCAAAATAAAGTCGTGTACTAAGCGCCCTTGATGAAAGCGCACCTCATGTTTAGCAGGATGAACGTTTACATCCACTTGACGTGGATCTATATCAATATAAATCACAAACCCGGGTAACTCTTGCTCACCGCTGACTTCTTCAAATGCTTGGCGAATAGCGTGCAAAATAAGTTTATCGCGCATCATACGATTATTTACATAGGTGTACTGTGTGGTATTGGCCGAGCCAACCGGCAGCACCCAGCCATGTAGTTGCAGCCCTGCTTCACCTGATTGAATATGCAGTCCCTGCTCTGCAAACGCTTTACCCGCCACTTGGGCAACTCGTGTAATCGCTTGAGCAGGATCGGTTTTAGCGCGATACTGCCGCACCACTTTTTCGTTATGGGTTAACGTAATTGATACATCAAAGCGACTCAGCGCAATCCGCTTTATAAGCTCATCAATATGGCTAAACTCAGTTTTTTCGGTACGTAAAAACTTACGCCGTGCTGGGGTATTAAAAAATAAATCTTTTACTTCAATTGTGGTACCGCTGGGATGTGCCACAGGCTTTACCTCTACGGCCATATCTCTGCCTTGCGCAAAAGCTTGCCAAGCGGCTTCTTGCTGTTCAGGCTTAGAGCTTAAGGTTAAGCGAGATACCGAGCTAATAGACGCGAGAGCTTCGCCTCTAAAGCCTAAAGAGCAAATATTTTCTAAGTCATCGAGCGACTTTAGTTTACTGGTAGCATGGCGAGAAAGCGCTAATGTGAGCTCCTCTTTTGCAATGCCTGAACCATTATCACGAATTCGAATCAGCTTATGACCACCGCGTTCAATATCTATTTGAATACGTGTCGCACCTGCATCTAGGCTATTTTCTACTAACTCTTTAACCACCGACGCGGGACGCTCAACAACTTCACCCGCCGCAATTTGGTTTGCCAAGCGCGCAGGTAATATTTCAATACTCATAAAAACCTTAAATGTTGTGCGCTTTTAAAATTAACTCTGAGGAATATCAAGTTCCTGGCCAATAAATAGCGTATTTGAACTGAGCTTATTAACCTGTTTTATTTTACTAATACTAACGCCATATCGACCAGCCAACATACTCAGTGACTCCCCCGGACGTACCTTGTGCTTTGTTGGGTATTGAGACTTTAATGACGCAAACAGTGAGTCGTCAGGCGGGTTGCGTAAATAGTAATTTTTAATTGAGGTAAACATCGCTTTTGCCAAACGCTCTTGGTGATTGGCGCTTTTTAGTAGTCGTTCTTCACGAGGGTTAGAGATAAACCCAGTTTCAACCAAAATAGACGGAATATCTGGCGACTTCAATACTGCAAGGCTGGCATGTTGCGGTGCCTTTTTGTGCATTTTTGCTACTTTTTTTAATTCTTTTATCACTTCATCTGCAACACTTAGCCCTGTTTTCATGGAATGATCCATCGACATATCAAGCAAGGCTTGTGCTAAGTACTTTTCATTTGCAGCATCTTTAATTACATCGGCAGCACCGCCAAGTAACTCTGAGTGTTTTTCTTTATCCTCAATCCATTTACCAATTTCCGAATTGGCACGTCGCAGCGACAACACCCATACAGAAGCACCATTGGGTCCCGGACTGGTAAACGCATCTGCATGAATAGAGACAAAAAAATCGGCTTTTTTCTGGCGAGCGCGATTAGTTCGTGTATTAAGTTTAACAAAGTAATCGCCACTGCGAACCATACGCGAAATCATGCCTCGCTCAGCATCAATCATGCGCTCTAAACGCTTGGCAATCTGCAAAGTGATGTCTTTTTCGTAAGTACCTGATGGGCCAATGGAACCTGGGTCTTCACCACCATGGCCTGCATCAATAGCAATTACAATATCGCGCTCTTGGCTTAACTGGCGTTTTTTAGCCGCCGTTTGTGCCGGACTAACCGCCCCTTTTGATTGGCTTTTGTCGTATAAGTCGACCACCAACCTGTTTTTATAAGGGCCTGTGGGGGCAAGTGCAAATATAACCGGTTTAACTGGCCCATTTAATTCAAACACTAAACGCACGCTGCGTTTATTTTTAGGTTTTGAGTAACGTAACTTGCTAACAATTTGATGTTTTGGTGGCACACCTGGCAATTTTTTTAATTCATCAGTGTTTTCTAAATCAACCACTAAACGACTTGGGTTTTTTAGCATAAAGTAACTGAAGTCGGGTTTATCATCGAGATCAAACACCACCCGAGTGCTATCAGGTGATGGCCAGACACGCACACTATTAATAGTGTTTTGCGCCCACAATGGCAAGCTCACTGTAAAAACCATGAGGTAAATAAAAAGTTTAACTAAACCACGACTCATTTTGATAATCACTGCCTTAACTATTTTATTATCTATTATTTAGTTTTTTGACAATTGCTACACCACGCTCACTCGCACTGTTAATAACAATTTTACGCTCATCACCTACATAACTTAGCGTAGCATTTAGATCGGGAACAGGAATAAATTCTCCGCCTTTTTCCGGCCACTCAACTATACAAGTTGCAGTTTCTGAAAAATAATCGCGAATCCCCATAAATTCAAGCTCTTCTGGGTCACCTAATCGATATAAGTCAAAATGATAAACATTGCCACGTACAAGCTCGTAGGGTTCAACAAGTGTATAGGTGGGACTTTTAACCTTACCTGTATGACCAAAACCTTGCACTATACCGCGAGTAAATGTCGTTTTACCGGCCCCTAAGTCACCATGCAAATAAATAACTGCGCCCTGCTCTATTATGGCAGCTAATTTATTACCCATAGCAACAGTGGCATTTTCATCGACTAAATGAAAATTAAAACTACACGACATGATTACCTCAAAATTTACGAAAAGCGCATATTTGTTAATCATACCAGATTATTTATTTAAGGTGATACTGCCTCTTTTTGAAAGATAAAAAAACCGGCTTAAGCCGGTTTTTAATTAGCATGGACTTTACAGTCCTAATTTCTTCTCAAGGTAGTGGATATTTGTGCCACCATTTTTGAAGTTTTCATCTGCAAGAATACGTTTATGCAGTGGCGTATTGGTTTTAATACCATCGATAACGAGTTCATTAAGCGCATTACGTGCTCGGGCGATAGCGACATCACGGTTTTCACCGTAAGTGATCAGCTTACCAATCATAGAATCGTAATGTGGAGGAACGGTGTAGTCAGCGTAAATATGACTGTCCCAACGAATACCTAAACCACCAGCTGGATGAAAACGGGTGATCTTACCTGGCGATGGAATAAAGGTTTCTGGGTCTTCAGCATTAATACGACACTCAATAGCATGACCACGAATAACCACATCTTCTTGAGTGAATGACAAAGGCTGACCAGCGGCAATTTTTAACTGCTCTTTGATTAAATCAACACCGGTAACCATTTCAGTTACAGGGTGCTCAACCTGAATACGGGTATTCATTTCAATGAAGTAAAATTCACCGTTCTCGTATAAAAACTCAAACGTACCCGCACCACGATAACCAATTTCAATACATGCGCGAGTACAACGCTCACCAATGAACTTACGTACTTCTGCAGTAATCCCTGGTGCTGGTGCTTCTTCAACTACTTTTTGGTGACGACGCTGCATTGAACAATCACGCTCACCTAAGTGAACCGCATTGCCTTGACCGTCGGCCAATACTTGTACTTCAATGTGACGTGGGTTTTCAAGGAATTTCTCCATGTAAACCATGCTGTTGCCAAAGAACTGCTTTGCTTCTTGTTGCGTAAGCGAAATTGAATTGATTAACTCAGCTTCGTTGCGAACAACACGCATACCGCGGCCACCGCCGCCGCCAGCTGCTTTAATAATTACTGGGTAACCAATACGCTTAGCAATTTGCATGTTGCGTTCTTTATCATCCGATACCGGACCATCAGAGCCAGGTACACAAGGAACACCCGCTTTACGCATCGCTTCGATTGCCGATACTTTATCGCCCATTAGACGAATAGTATCGCCACGAGGACCGATAAAAACAAAGCCACTTTGCTCAACTTGGTCGGCAAAGTCTGCATTTTCAGCAAGAAAACCATAACCTGGGTGGATAGCGACTGCATCAGTAATTTCTGCTGCGGCAATAATGCGTGGAATGTCTAAGTAACTTTCAGTTGCTGCTGGTTTACCAATACAGATGGTTTCATCTGCTAGTAATACGTGCTTAAGATCGCGATCCGCCGTTGAATGCACAGCAACCGTTTTGATCCCAAGCTCTTTGCAGGCGCGCAATATACGAAGTGCAATTTCACCTCGGTTTGCAATGACTACTTTATCTAACATGAGAGTTGGCCTTTTACGTTGCGCTATTATTCAATGATGAATAAAGGTTGATCAAATTCTACTGGCTCGCCGTTTTCTACTAAGATAGCTTTTACTGTACCGGCTTTATCTGACTCAATTTGGTTCATCATTTTCATTGCTTCAACGATACATAGCGTGTCGCCAACTTTAACCTGAGAGCCCACTTCAACATATGCTGGTGCTTCTGGAGAAGCTGCTGCATAAAAAGAACCTACCATAGGTGATTTAACTTGATGACCTGTAGGGCCTGCAGGTGCTTCAGACTCTACGGCTGCAGGTGCTGATGGTGCAGCCGCGGCTGGAGCAGGTGCTGCTGGGGCGTATTGCTGAGGTGCGAATTGCGCATACGCAGGACCGGCACTCATGTTATTACGGTTAATACGTACTGATTCTTCACCTTCAGTGATTTCTAGTTCTGCAATACCTGATTCTTCTACTAATTCAATTAGTTTTTTGATCTTGCGAATATCCATAAACGGCCCGCCTATTAGTTTGTTAGTTTAAATTTAGTTTGAGTTTTGCAATCGGCTCACTGCTGCATTTAAAGCAGCGTGATAACCCATTGCACCTAATCCACAAATAACGCCTTGCGCCACATCAGAAAAATAAGAATGATGGCGAAACGTTTCACGTGCATGCACATTACTTAAGTGCACTTCAAAAAACGGAATATCAACGCTTAGCAATGCATCACGTAATGCGACGCTTGTGTGCGTAAATGCTGCAGGGTTAATTATTATGTAATCAATCGCTTGCCAAGCATCATGAATGCGTTCAATGAGCGCTTGTTCACTATTACTTTGAAAATGCGTTAACTCCACACCTAAACTATTAGCAGCGCTGTTTAACTCGCTCACAATATGCTCTAAAGAATGCGAACCGTACTTATCAGGTTCACGCTTTCCTAGCATGTTTAAATTTGGGCCATTTATAACTAAAATCTTTAATTTTGCAGCCATAATACGCGATATATCCTATAAGTAATGAGTTAAGCGGTTACCAACTAGTTTTTCTCTAAAAAGTAAGCAGAAAAAAGTAAGATAGCAACAATTTCTCACGTTAACCAACTATTATAGTGATTTCGAAGTAAATAGCAGCAAAATACTGGTCTAATCTCTATTTCGGGGACTATCTTAAGGGGAGAATAGTGGCACAACATTACCAATCATGTTGTGCCATAAAGAATGGTTATTCAGCGCTGGCACGCACTGCAGCTAGGTGCTTAGCAAAATCATCTGCATTTAAAAAGCCAGTTACACGTTGTGTACTTAACTCTTCACCTTGAGTATTGAAGAATAAAATACTCGGTAAACCAAACACTGAATATGCTTCCATTAGCTCAATTGTTTCATTATCGCTTTGGGTTAAGTCAATTTGAATCAGTTGATAATGACTAAACTCACTTTGCACTTGCGGGTCAGGAAATGTGTAATGCTCAAACTCTTTACACGCTACACACCAGTCAGCGTATAAGTCCACCATTACCATACGACCCTCACTATTTGCTTGTGAAACTGCTTGCTTCAACTCGGCTAAGTTAGCAACGTGCTTAAACTCATTGCTTTGCGTGGTTGTTTGCAAGCTCACGTTTTGTGTTGGCCAAAAATAATTTTTGGTTAAATTAAAGCCCGTAAGCACTAATAAAACAGCCATAAACCACAATAAGGTTTTTAATTTACCTTGTGCTTGGGCGCTTTGCCAATGATGAAAATAAAGCGCTGTGGCGATAGCTAATAGACCTGCTAATAGTAAAATTATCTCGATATCGATAATTCGCTCTAACAAAATAAGTGGCACAACTAACATAATAAAACCAAATAAGGTTTTAACTTGTTCCATCCATCCGCCAGCTTTCGGTAATAACTTACCTCCCGATGTACCAAGGAGTAACAACGGTAAACCCATTCCTAGGCTAAGTACATAAAGCGTTAGTCCACCCACTAAGTAATCGCCGCTTTGTGCCACAAATAATAATGCGGCTGATAAAGGCGCAGTGGTACAAGGTGATGCAATAAGCCCTGATAAAACCCCCATCAGGAATACTCCAATGTAGTTACCGCCTTTTTGATTGTTACTCACTTGGGTTAGCTTGTTCATCATGCCGCTGGGTAACTTTATTTCGTACCAACCGAACATCGACATAGCCAACAACACAAACAATAAACTAAAACTTATCAATACATATGGGTGCTGTAAGTAACCTTGTACTTGGCCGCCTAATGCAGCAACCACTAACCCCAATGCGGCATAGGTAACCGCCATACCTTGAATATAAACAAATGATAGGGCAAATGCTTTTTTGGTAGACAGGTTCTTTTGACCCGCAATTAAGCTAGATAAAATAGGAAACATCGGAAATACACAGGGTGTAAATGCCAAACCTACGCCCACAGCAAAAAATATAGCTAAATTAACCATTAAGCTTTGGCTGGCTAACTGCTCTGTAAAGGTGAGCTCTTTCTCGGGTGTTGCTGTAGTAACAGGCTTTTCTACAGGTTGGCTAAGTGCCGCAAATGCACTACTTGCTGCTGTATTTTCATTAGTATTAGTTTCACTTGCCAGTACACTTAATGGAATGCTGATGATTTCAGGTGGATAACACAGCCCTGCTTTTGCACAACCTTGATAACGCACCTTAACAACGCCATCTTCACTGACATTACTCAACTTGCTAATAACGCTGATAGAATTAAAAAACACCTCAGTTTTGCCAAAAAACTCATCTTCAATTATTTCACCAGAGCCCAACTCAGGCACGTCAATGCTGGCACCTTTGGCAATAATTTCTATTTTGTCTTTATATAGATAATAGTCATCAGCGATATCCCAACCAACAAATAGCGTGCTGCCTTGCTGGTCAAAATCAAATACAAACGCTTCATTGACCGATAAAAATGTGTGCTGAGTTGGTTTTAGAAAATCATCAAGGGTATTTTGTGTTGCCCAAGCAGGCGCGATTAATACGCTTAATAAAAAAAATAAAATAAAGCGCATTAATGAAGCACCTCATCCATCCAATTAAAATAAGCCAAGTTACCCGTTGCCACATCAACAACTTGTATTTCTGGTACTTCGTAGCTGTGAAGATCTTTTAAGGTTAAAAATACATCGTTCATTTTGTCAGCTTTGGTTTTAATTAGTAGCTTCACTTCTGTTGCTTCAGCTACTTCACCTTCCCATATGTAAATAGAACTCATGGCCGGTAAAATATTTACACAAGCGGCTAGTTTCTTTTCTATTAGCGCCATAGCCAATAAACGGGCTTCATCGTTATCTTTGCAAGTGGTAAAAATAAGTTTAAATTGCGTTGTCATAGTGAACCTTTACTTGTTTATGGGGGTCTAGCCCCATAGTAGCTGATAGCGGGTGTAATGTGTAGACACGAACTCTGCCAACATTTTGGGTCTTTGCAGTCAAGTGACTTAAACCCACTAGCTATAATTTTACTAACATTAGAGTTGATTACTTACTCTTATTAGCTTGAAAATAGACCCGACAACCCTCACTTATATTTCATTAGCACCTTAATGAGTGTCATTTTTTTAGAGAGTCTTATGTTTAGAATTTTATTTTTGCTGTTTATCATCATCCCAATTATTGAAATTGCCTTACTAATTCAGGTTAGTGACGTGATAGGTGGCTTCGCAACAATTGCTTTAGTGGTACTAACCGCGATTGTGGGTGCGAAAATGGTGAAACAGCAAGGAATGGGCGCACTACAAAACGTACAAGTGCAAATGGCTCAAGGGCAAATGCCGGCTAAAGAGTTGTTTACGGGTATTTGTGTGATTATTGCTGGCGTACTTTTACTAACACCCGGCATTATGACGGATGTATTTGGCCTACTACTTCTTACTCCAGCTATTCGCAATAAATTAGCCGCAGGGCTTGCCAGCCAAGCAACGGTGAGAATGAGCGCTAGTATGCATCAAACAGGTACTTCAGGATTTTCACAACCTCATCAATCAATGCATCATGAGCAAGATGAAAACCATCCCAATACTATAGATGGTGAATACGAGCGAAAAGATTAAAAATTTATCATTTTTTCTCTTGGAATTTTTCACTCTACCCCCATTAATGAAAGCAAATTAGATACACTTTTTTCTGTACTGTTCAGAAACTGTTAGGAGAACTATAAACATGAACATTCGTCCTTTACAAGATCGCGTAATCATCAAGCGTCTAGAAGAAGAAACCAAGTCTGCTGGCGGTATTGTATTAACTGGCTCTGCAGCTGAAAAATCAACTCGTGGAGAAGTTGTTGCCGTAGGTAATGGTCGCGTTTTAGAAAATGGTGACGTTCGCGCGTTAGAAGTGAAAGCCGGTGACACTGTGTTATTTGGCTCATATGTTGAAAAAACTGAAAAGATCGAAGGTCAAGAATACCTGATCATGCGTGAAGATAATATTTTAGGCATTGTAGGCTAAACCTACTTTTCGTTTAACACACATTTTAAGAATTTAGAGGAAATTAAACATGGCAGCAAAAGAAGTACTGTTTGCAGGCGACGCACGTGCAAAAATGCTAACTGGCGTAAACATTTTAGCAAACGCAGTAAAAGTAACATTGGGCCCTAAAGGTCGTAACGTTGTACTAGACAAATCATTTGGCTCTCCAGTAATCACTAAAGATGGTGTTTCTGTAGCTAAAGAAATCGAACTTGAAGACAAGTTTGAAAACATGGGCGCACAAATGGTTAAAGAAGTAGCGTCTAAAGCAAATGATGCTGCTGGTGACGGTACCACTACCGCAACCGTGCTTGCTCAATCTATTGTTAACGAAGGTCTTAAAGCGGTTGCTGCGGGTATGAACCCAATGGATCTTAAGCGCGGTATTGATAAAGCAATCATTGCTGCAACAGCAGAACTTAAAGCTCTTTCTGTTCCATGTTCTGATACTAAAGCAATTGCACAAGTAGGTACTATTTCAGCTAACTCTGATAAAGAGATTGGTGAAATCATTGCTGATGCAATGGAAAAAGTAGGCCGTAATACTGGTGTTATCACGGTTGAAGAAGGTCAATCACTTGAAAACGAACTAGACGTTGTAGAAGGCATGCAGTTTGACCGTGGTTACTTATCTCCATACTTCATCAACAACGCTGAAAAAGGCGCAGTTGAACTAGATAACCCATTTATCTTACTTGTAGATAAAAAAATATCTAACATCCGTGAATTATTACCAACATTAGAAGCGGTTGCAAAAGCAAGCAAGCCTCTACTAATCATCGCAGAAGACCTTGAAGGTGAAGCGTTAGCGACACTAGTAGTGAATAACATGCGTGGTATTGTAAAAGTATCAGCGGTTAAAGCACCTGGCTTTGGCGATCGTCGTAAAGCAATGCTACAGGATATCGCGGTATTAACTGGCGGTACTGTAATTTCTGAAGAAATCGGCCTTGAACTTGAAAAAGCAACAGTTGAAGACTTGGGTACAGCTAAGCGCGTAGTAATCACTAAAGATGATACAACAATCATTGATGGTGCTGGTGAAGAAGACGGTATCAACGGTCGTGTTGCTCAAATCAAAGCACAAATTGAGGAAGCGACTTCAGACTACGATAAAGAAAAGCTACAAGAGCGCATGGCTAAGTTAGCTGGCGGTGTTGCTGTAATCAAAGTAGGTGCCGCTACTGAAATTGAAATGAAAGAGAAAAAAGACCGTGTTGAAGATGCATTACATGCAACTCGCGCAGCGGTTGAAGAAGGTGTAGTACCAGGTGGTGGTGTTGCATTAGTACGTGCTGCTAGTAAGCTAGTTGAGCTACTTGGCGACAATGAAGACCAAAACCACGGTATTAAAGTGGCACTTCGTGCGATGGAAGCACCACTTCGTCAAATCGTTACAAACGCAGGCGATGAAGCGTCAGTTGTTATTAACGCAGTTAAAAGCGGAGAAGGTAACTACGGTTACAATGCAGCCACTGGCGAATACAGCGACATGATTGAAATGGGCATCCTAGATCCAACGAAAGTAACGCGCTCTGCATTACAATTTGCAGGATCGATTGCTGGTCTAATGATCACTACAGAGGCTATGGTTGCTGAAATTCCTAAAGAAGAAGCAGCTGGTGCACCTGATATGGGTGGCATGGGCGGCATGGGTGGAATGGGCGGCATGATGTAATCATCCCCTAAACACTTAGCTCAAATAAAAACCCAGCTTCGGCTGGGTTTTTAGCAATAGAGATAAAATAAATTCACTAAACAACAATAAAATAAACTCAGTGTATTCCAATGCAACTGAGTTCCTGCAAGCTATACCAGAGTAAATTTTATTTAACATGATTAAGGATATTAAGTTGAATACAAAACCTGAAATTATCATTTCATCGCTGGATGCAGATAGGTTGTACACACTAATGGAGTCGTTGCCTGCAAACAGCTTTGCGGGTGAAAAAGAACTTGAAGCAGAACTTGCACGAGCTAGCATAGTTGAGCCGCACGAAGTTCCCGCAACCGTGGTAACCATGAATTCAACTGTGAACTTTGTTGTTGAATCTAAAGGCGAAGAGTTTACTTTAACGCTTGTTTACCCAAAAAATATTGATTCAATTGGCGACAAAATATCAATCTTAGCCCCTGTAGGTAGTGCATTACTTGGCCTTTCACAAGGTGATCAAATTGAATGGCCAAAGCCTGGCGGTGGATTAGTAACAGTAACCATCAAAGAAGTTACTTATCAGCCTGAAAGAGCTGGTGAGCTTCACAGATAGTAGCCAAAACAAGCAGCGAAGACATTAGCTGGCACAGCCAGTCATTGCTGCTTTTACTATTTATGATTGATCAGTGCTCTTACATGCGCAAATAAATCACTGGCTAACATTCCTCTTTGCCCTGATTGTTCACAGGCTCTATCACCCGCCTTTGCATGTAACACAACGCCATAACATGCTGCCTCACTGGTATTTAATCCTTGAGCCATTAATGCCCCAATTATACCACTAAGCACATCACCACTTCCTCCTACAGCCAAACCAGGGTTACCATTTTCACATATCCAAGTATGCTCGGTATTATCGATTAGCGTACCTGCGCCCTTTAAAATAGAGGTCGCTGCGAAGTTGGTCGCACATTGTCGAGCATAATAAAAACGATCAGACTCAACCTCAGAGGTAGTTAAGTTTAATAACCGTGCAGCCTCTGCAGGATGAGGCGTTAGCACGGTATTATTTAATTTATGAGAAGATGATTGCTTAGCTAATAAGTTTAAGGCGTCTGCATCAATAACAGTAGGGATATTGTTTTGCTGGCAATAACGGATTGTCTGCTCAAAGGTTTTTTGGGCCCATTCATCTTGGCCTAAACCTGGACCGATAACTACACACGTTGACCATGCTAGGGCATCATCCAAGTGTTCACTAGTTACCATAAGTTCTGGTCGCCCGATGCTCACAGGTAAAACGGCATGTTCATGGGTATACACTTTTACCATTCCAGCACCAGACCTTAATCCACTTTCAGCACTTAATCTAATAGCTCCTGCAGAGCCGTGGTTTCCTCCTATACATAATAATTTTCCATGACTACCTTTATGGCTGCTCACTGAGCGCTCAGGCAAAGGTTTAAAGCTGTCTATATTGATAATCTGAGCAGAAGGGGTGGCTAGTTTCATAAATTGCTCGCCAATACCTAACTCGTCGAAATACAACTGCCCGGCATGCTGCTTTCCTTTAGTCGTGGTGAGTCCTTGCTTTATCCCAACTAATGTCATTGTTTTGGTGGCCATAATGGCTGTTCCTTGAGGACAGCCTGTATCTGCATTAATACCTGACGGCACATCAATACTCAGTATTGGTTTAGTGCTTTCATTTACCGCTTTAATAATAGTAGCAACATTATCGCGTACCGTATTCTCAAGACCAGTACCGAGTAATGCATCAATTATCACATCACACTCATCGAGTGCATCAGCGCTAAAGTTACAAATTTCACCACCGGCATCAATCCATTGCTTTTGTGCTTTTGCTGCATCTCCGGATAAGGCTTTATTCGGATTAATCGCGCAAACAACTACATGCCGATCTGCTTGTTTGATTAACCGAGCTACCTCATAACCATCTCCAGCATTATTTCCATTACCTGTAATAACTAACGTTTGTTTTGCATTAAAGGTTTTCCAACAGCAAAAAACAGCCTCCGCGGCACGCTGCATCAGCGTGTAAAGGTCTGCGCCGGTAGCATGGACTGCTTGTTCTTCATACCCTTTTATTTGTTTTGACAAATAGGTCAATTGCTCGCACTTAGGTGGCGTTAGTAGTAATGACATAAACAGCTCAATTTAATAAGAATACTTAATTTCATTTTGGGCTTTATAAATTCTTTTTCAAGTAAAACATAGTTATGTAATCTATAAGGCTTTATTTAAGGAGCTATTAATTTTATATAACGAGGATAACCATACAAGAGAAGT
Organism: Pseudoalteromonas sp. 3J6; assembly: GCF_903995135.1. GTDB lineage: Bacteria > Pseudomonadota > Gammaproteobacteria > Enterobacterales > Alteromonadaceae > Pseudoalteromonas. Next base: position 4,099,389 of record NZ_LR877185.1, read on the forward strand.
TAATAGGAGTTCAGCGTAAAGCAGGGCTTATTTTACCTAAAGCCGGATGCTTTGCACTTCTCTTACATTTGGAGTCGGTGTGCTACTTCGAAGCAACAGCAAAGTAGTATGTCCTGGAATCGGCTCTGATCAATTATCTTCCTTTAGCCTAATACCTTTAACCTTTTACATTTGTTTTTCACTTTTCTGCAGACGTAAAAAAGCCCGGCTCTTTCGAGTCGGGCTTTCTTGTATTTGGAGTCGGTGCGCTACTTCGTAGCGACAACGCAGTAGAATGTCTTAGTGCCCACAGCGATGGAGAGAGCCACATAACAAATGCTACGCTCTCATCCTCTGTCGTGTTCTTCGTGTTCTTTTATCCGTGGGTTTCGAGATATTCAACCCACGCTACGATGGTCAGGTT